>NZ_JBLYZG010000085.1:0-16578 GCF_049310245.1 Endozoicomonas sp. ALB115
GGTTACAAGACTCCTTATGAGGCATTCAAGGAGTTAACCGGAATAGATGCAAGAAAAATCATGGGTTATGCATTTATGACTTGAATTCAGGGAGGTTGAATTTTTGTGGTTGCAGTGGAAACAATCCCGGAGCGTATGCATTAGCTATTTGCTGGCCAAACTTCGTCAGGGCATTGATTATTTTCTCTGCTGCTCCATCGTGGGCAAATAATGCTGAGTTTTCACGAATGTAGGCGTCGCGCGCCCTGCATCTGAACGACGAGAGTTGTTTAGTGCCCACCTTGATCGTCATCCCCCGGTGGTGATCATATCCTTCTGGCATGGTAATCGCCAGATCCCGACGTTCAAATGCGAGATTACTGGCCAGGTTTTTTGCTGACTCGTCGTCCCAACCCTCTGTAATCAGCTTTTCCAGGCTTTTGATACAATCTCCCACACTTTGAATGCGGTCGTAGGACGCTTTTATGCCTGTTCGCCCATTTGCCATACGGACATTGATCAAATCGGCGATCATCAGGTTAATGATGAATTTTTTTGACCTGTCATCAACAGCACAATCTGACAGGTCGTATTTGTTCAAAAGAACATTCTGAAATAATTCATAGTTGATAATTGCGGCATGTAATTGAGTAGTAGCAACTTTTGCCTGCAACTCCTCCAGGCACTTCTCTTCTTCAAAGCCAAGCCAGGATGCATCATAGTAAAACTCCAGTTTCCCATTGTTTGACGCCTGTCCTGGCGTTTGTGCATGTTTCCGGGATGTTGTCTGAGCCAACACAAGAGTATCAGGTGCTAAAGGATTCATCGTTGTCGGCGCTCCTGCCATTCACGTTATTTGATTGACATACAGAGTTACAACTTTTATTGACTGGGTGTTCGTGCATAAGTTCAATTTTTTTCACTGCTGACAAAGCTAATCGTTCAGGTTATAAAATATCCAAATCCAGTTGCAGGAACTAAAAAAAATCAACGGCTGAGAATTAAACAGAAAACTTAGATTTTATACCTAAAAGACGCTGACAATCTTTTTTGTTATATTGTCAAACCATTAAACAAACCAAAGACCAGCACAACCTGGTAAACGACTCGGACTGAGTTGATGTAAACGAGAGCAAGCTGTGACGTCACTGAATAACACAATAATTATCCATGGAAGCGTTATTGCACGCCAACTGACGTCCTCCGGATTTTTCAGGCTCAATCACCTCAGAACACTCTGTCAGGTTATTCTGATTATCCTGCTTGCCAGACAGCTGGCTATGATCACATGGCAGCTTCTGCCAGATAACCCGACCGGGCACTCAACAGTCCAAAGTATCAAGGCACAGATCCCGACAGCCCGAACTACGGCCAACAACAATCCGCTTTCTGCGCTGGAAAACCTGCAGCTGTTTGGTAAACCACCCGCCCCACAGCAAACTCCTGTTCCGGAAGATGTCCCCGTGTCACGCCTGGCGGTGCGCATCACCGGCCTGGTTGCCAGCAGTAACCCGGATGAATCTCTGGTCATTATTCGTTCCGGGTCTTCTGATGCCACCTATCGGCCCGGCGACACGCTGAAAGGGACACGGGCAAAAGTGGACAGGATTTATGCTGACCGGGTCATCATTCGTAATGGTGAGCGGTACGAATCACTGCTGATGTACCCGGATGAAGCCAGAAAAGGCCCCGCTATTCAAACAACCTCAGCAAACCGTCCCAAAAGCCGTGCTGTTGCCGATATTCGCCGAAAGCTTCAGGATAAACCGGACTCCTGGACAGAGATCGTGACCATTTCACCCGTGCGCAGAGACGGGAAATTGCAGGGATACCGGGTCAATCCGGCCAAATATCCGGACTATTTTTCTCAGCTTGGCCTTAAAGCCAACGATATGGCTGTGGCTATCAACGGTTATGACCTGACAAACACCAGTGAAGCCATGAAAGTCATTGGACAACTGTCTTCAATGACTCAGCTCTCATTAACCATTGAGAGGGATGGCCAGCGTTTTGAGATTGACCTGTCTTCCTGATTATTAAGATATACAAAGGTGCCGCTATGTTTTCATCGTCGGTGTGCGCAGGGGAAATCCGTGCACTGATATCCAGGACGCGTTTTTTATCCCTGCGTTGGCCGCAGGCGCTATTAACAGCCATACCGTTTGCGCTGGCATTGCCTTTATCACCCGCTTTACTGGCCAGCAGTTCTTCTGCACCGAACTATAACTCTCTGGGAACGGGCAGTTATGCATCCGCCCATTCCCTGTATTCCGCCAGTTTTGACAAGGCGGATATTAAAGAGTTTATCCGCACGGTCAGTGCCAACCTGAACCGCACCATCATTATTGATCCCGGCGTTCGGGGTGAGGTGACTATCCGGGCTTATGAGCAACTGAACCGGCAACAGTACTATCAGATGTTTCTGTCGGTACTGTCCGTTCATGGGTTCGCGGCGGTTGAAGATGCAAATGGCCTGGTCAAAATCATACCGGACAAAAATGCCCGCACCTCGTCCATACCAGTGGTGGCCGGTAAAAAGCTGGGCGAACAGGTCGCCCATGGTGGTGATGAGATGGTCACCTGGGTTCTGCCGGTAAACCATGTGCCTGTCCGTGAGTTGTCACCTATTCTCCGACAACTGGTTGATAATTCAGGCAGTGTCGTACATTACGATCCGTCGAATATTCTGATTCTCAGTGGCCGGGCCAATAACCTTGAGCGTGTTGCCGAGGTGGTTCGTCGTGTTGATCAGGCAGGCATGCGCAATATTCAGATTGTCCAGCTGTTCCATGCCTCCGCCAGTGAGATGGAACGGATTCTTATGTCGATCTACGCCGGACAGGGTCAGAAAGCCAACGGTATGCCCCCCGTCATTGTCAGCAACGAGGCCAGCAACCAGATCATTCTCTCTGCCGATACCCAGACCCTGCAACGCATGAAAAGCCTGTTGCAGCAGATGGATGCCGAGCGTAAGTCCACTGGTAATATCCGTGTCTTCTATCTCCACTATGCCAAAGCAGAAGACCTGAAAAAGGTACTGGACGGCGTTGGTAAAATGCTGATTGCCTCTGGTAACCGCAGTAAAAGCGCGTCCGGTGATTACAGCATTGAAGTCCATGAGCAGACCAACGCGCTGGTGGTCACCGCACGCCCTGATGTGATGCAGGCCATGGAATCTGTGATTGAGCAGCTGGATATCCGCCGTGCCCAGGTGATGGTGGAAGCCATTATTGTTGAAGTGGCGGATGGGGATGGCATTAACCTGTCATTCCAGCTGGCCAACGCAGATGGCACCAGTCTGATGCAGTTCCAGGATGGTTCAAGCGTTCCTATCGGGGAAATTCTGATGGGGATGAAAGAGGCTGAAGGTGAGAAAGGATCAACCGTAGTTACGACTGATCCCAATACAGGCCAATTAATCACTACCACAAACCCGGATAAAGATGGGGATTACACCGCCCTTGCCGCAGCACTGGCAAAGGTCTCCGGCGCAGCCTTCAGTATCACCTCCGGTGACTGGACCGCACTGCTTCAGGCCGTCACCACATCCAGCCAGTCCAATGTGCTGGCGACACCAAGCCTGCTGACTCTGGATAATGAAGAAGCCTCCTTTATTGTCGGTGATGAAGTGCCCACACTCACTGGCTCCACGCCCAGCTCCGGTAACGATAACCCTTACCAGACCATTGAGCGTAAAGAAGTGGGTGTCAAACTGACCGTCACGCCACAGATCAATGCCGGAGATGCCGTTAAACTGACCATTGAGCAGGAGGTTTCCAGCGTTAATGGCCGCACTCCCGTTGATGTGACCTTTGCCACCCGCAAGGTAAAAACATCGGTGATGGTGAAAACCGGGGATACCGTTGTTATAGGCGGACTGCTGGATGAAAACGTCCAGGAAAGTGTTTCAAAAGTACCGCTGCTGGGTGATATACCCGTCCTTGGTCATCTGTTCCGTTCGACCTCCAGCAAAAAGGTGAAGAAGAACCTGATGGTCTTCCTTCGTCCGACCATTATTCGGGATGATCTGACCATGAACGCCATCAGTGGCCAGAAGTACGACCTTATCCGTGCTTACCAGCTGGACAGGCAGGGCCGGGGTATTTCATTGATGCCCGGTTTCGACACCCCGGTGCTCCCGGAACAGCCAACGGCCCGGGATTTCCTTGATGAACTCAGACGTCAGATGGATGAAGAGTCTGCCGAAGCTGAAAAGGCTGTCGAGCTGGAAAAAGCCTCAACTCAGGCATCCATAAAACCAGTTCGTCGTACCGGCGGGGAAAGGTAATGACCGAAGCAGCCCTGAACCCTGATACAGCCCTGAGCCCTGATACAGCTTTAAGCCATGGAACATCACAATGGGAAGAGCAAGCCCTGAGTGAAGCGCTGGCCCTGACCATTGAGAAACGGATGAGGGATTCGGTAACCCCCGGGCCAGACTCTGTCAGCCCGGAAAGAAAACGCAACTTGCCGTTCTCTTTCGCCCGTCGCTTTAACTTGCTGCTCACATACAATGACCAGGGCAATGCTCAGGTCTGGTACAAAGGGCTGCCGTCTACTGCAGCACTGCAGGAGGTCAGACGTTTCGCAGGCGTATCACTGACCCTGACAGCCCTGGACGATGATGAGTTTGAGCAGAAACTGGCCAACCATTATCAACAGGACTCCTCCGTTGCACGACAACTCATGAACGACATCGGCAATGATGAAGGTCTTCAGGCCCTGGCAGAAGAACTGCCAGAAGATGAAGACCTGCTGGAAGCCGACGACGGTGCACCGATTATCCGCCTGATCAATGCCATGCTCAGCGAGGCCATCAAGGAAGGTGCCTCTGACATCCATATTGAAACCTTTGAGCGAAACCTGACCGTTCGTTTTCGTGTTGATGGTGTTTTACGGGAGATCCTCCGTCCCCAGCGCAAGCTGGCAGCCGTGCTGGTGTCCCGGGTAAAAGTCATGGCCAGGCTGGACATCGCGGAGAAACGTATTCCCCAGGATGGTCGTATATCCCTTCGTCTTGGTGGCCGTGCCGTCGATGTTCGTGTCTCAACCCTGCCTTCTCGCCACGGTGAACGGATCGTTATGCGTCTGCTGGATCGCAACAGTGTCCGGCTGGACCTGGCCAGTCTTGGCATGGAAGGCACACTTTGCCAACAGTTTCGGGAGCAGTTGCATAAACCCCATGGCATCCTTCTGGTCACCGGCCCTACCGGTTCCGGCAAGAGTACCACGCTCTATGCAGGGCTGAGTGTTATTAACAACAGTGAGCGCAACATTCTCACGGTTGAAGACCCCGTGGAGTACGAACTGGAGGGGATTGGCCAGACCCAGGTTAATCCAAAGGTGGATATGACCTTTGCCCGGGGGCTGCGGGCAATTCTACGACAGGACCCGGATGTGGTCATGATCGGTGAGATCCGTGACCTGGAAACCGCCGAAATTGCCGTACAGGCGTCGTTAACCGGACACCTGGTACTCTCCACACTGCACACCAATACCGCCGTCGGTGCCATCACCCGCCTCAGGGATATGGGGGTTGAGCCTTTCCTGCTGGCCTCAAGCCTGCTGGGAGTACTGGCCCAGCGTCTGGTCAGAACACTCTGCCCGGACTGCCGACAACAACGCCCTGCCACCGACCTTGAAATCAGCCTGATGGGGCTTTCAGCAAACCATTTGCTGTGGCAATCCACCGGTTGTGAGGCGTGTCATAACACGGGTTACCGTGGCCGAACCGGCATCCATGAACTGTTTCTGGTCAATGACCGGGTGCGCCAGCTGATTCATGATGGTGCCGGTGAACAAGTCATTGAACAGGAAATACGTCATTCGTCGAATAGTATTCAAACGGATGGTTTCAGAAAAATTCTCAGCGGCATCACCACTCTGGAAGAGGTGATGCGTGTCACCAGGGAATAACAGCCTATGAGCGTATTTGCTTACGAAGCCCTGGATGCCAAAGGGAAAAAAAGTAAAGGCGTCATAGAAGCCGACTCACCTCGTCAGGTGCGGCAAAAGCTGCGGGTTTCCGGACTCAATGCCATCGCCGTCAGTGCAGCCACCGGCCAGGAAACGTCGGATACGACCCAAAATAAACGTTCATCATCGAGCAGCCTGTTTCGCTCCTTGTTGCAAAGACAGGCAACCGATGCGGAAGTCGCACTGCTGACACGGCAACTGGCGACGCTGGTTGCTGCGGGCATCCCCCTGGAAGAGTGTCTGCAGGCACTGGTAAGACAGCTGCGCAAACCGCACCTGAAATCCATCGTCACCACGGTTCGTTCAAAAATTCTTGAAGGGCAATCGCTGGCGGACAGCCTGGCCTGCTACCCGAAAACCTTTGACCGGCTTTACCGTTCCATGGTGGCGGCTGGGGAGAAATCAGGCCACCTGGATGGCGTGTTGGAAAGGCTGGCCGACTTTACCGAGCACCGCCAGAAAATCAAAGGGCAACTGATTCAGGCCATGATCTACCCGGCCATCCTGACACTGGTGGCCATTGGTGTTGTGGCGGCATTGTTGGTGACCGTGGTCCCCACGGTGGTTGAACAGTTTGCCCATATGGGGCAACAGCTGCCCACCATGACGCTCACTCTGATCAGCATCAGTGACTTTGTTCGTGCCTATGGACCGGGCATTGCCATGGCGCTACTTGTCACCCTGGTAATACGCCAACAGATCCTGCAGCGAAGCCGAACCTGCCGACTGGTACACGACCGCTGGCTACTAAAATTGCCACTGATTGGCAGTGTTCTCAGCGGAGTCGATGGTGCCCGTTTTGCCAGAACCCTGAGCATACTGACCAGCAGTACCGTGCCATTACTGGAAGGAATGGGGATTGCAGCAAAGGTGCTGGTGAATCAACACATGCAGACGTCACTGCTCAAGGCCGCTGAGCGGGTCAGGGAGGGGTCTTCCCTCTGGCAGTCACTGGAGCAGACCGAACTGTTCTCCCCCATGATGCTTTACATCATTGCCAGCGGTGAAAAGTCCGGTGAACTGACCGGCATGCTGGCCAGGGCGGCAGATAATCAGGATCAGCAATTTGAATCCCAGGTAAATATCGCACTGGGCATTTTCGGCCCATTGCTGATTGTTTCCATGGCCGGTGTCGTACTGTTTATCGTTATGGCCATTTTGACGCCAATGCTGGACCTGAACTCACTGGTAGGCGGTTGATGTTTGTGTACCTTCAGGGTCCGGTGGGAATGCATATCGTACTTACATTCTGGAGCCAGACTTCAGAATAAACTTTGTGGTAAAAACCAGTATCAGACCATTAGGAAAAACCAATGAACCCTCTTAATAAAAGACAAAAGCAGTCAGGTTTTACCCTGCTGGAAATCATGGTGGTGATTGTCATTCTTGGCGTACTGGCCAGTATGGTTGCCCCCAACATTATCGGCAATAAAGATAAGGCCGATCTGCAAAAAGCGGTGAGTGATATCGTTGCCCTGGAAAATGCACTGGATATGTACAAGCTGGAAAATAACAACTACCCCTCCACCCAGCAGGGACTGGCAGCGCTGGTCAGCAAACCGTCTGGCAGCCCGGAGCCCAGATCGTACCGTGACAATGGCTACATTCGTCGTCTGCCAAAAGACCCGTGGGGTAACGATTATCTGATGCTGAGTCCGGGGGAACACGGTCCTGTGGATATTTTCTCCGCTGGCCCGGATGGTCAGCCAGGCACCGATGATGATACCGGTAACTGGAACCTGGATAGCTAACCACGCCCAATGGCTAACGACGTTACACACTCCGAAACAGGACAGCGAGTAAACCAGCACGGTTTCACACTGCTGGAAATCATGCTGGTGATGGTACTCCTGGGGTTAGCCATATCCGCCATTCTTCCATCATTGATACCTGACGACAGTGGTGCACTTATGCAGAAAGAGGCCCGACGTCTGATCATGCTGGCTCACACCTCGCAGGAAAAAGCACTGCTCCATGGTATGGATATGGGGCTGCAACAGACGACCGAAGGCTATCAATTTCTGGTTTATAAGCAGGGGAAATGGCAGCCAGTCAGCGAGGACCGGACCCTCTCACCGGTCGCATTGAATAAGGCCCTGCGGTTGGCCATTTTGCCTGGTGAGTCGGTTTGGCGAGAAACACTGGAACAGGATAAAGGTTTTACCTTTGACACTGACGATAAAGCGTCTTTATCAGACTCCGAACCTAAGGCTGAACCAGATCTGTTCTTCTGGGCCTCCGGAGAGATTTCACCGGCAGAGTTAAAGCTCTTTTCTGCGGATGACCCCAGGCACGCCCTGTCTATCAATATCGAAGAACATGGCGAAATCGCCCTGATGGAAGGAGTTCAACGGTGATGCCTTCCAGAGTCTCTGCGGCACAGGGTTTTACTTTACTGGAAGTACTGCTGGCCCTTGCACTGCTGGCCATTGCCGGGATGTCGGTACTGTCCATGAGCGGCGAAAGTGTGCGCAACACGCCGATACTGGAACAACGCACCCTGGCAAGACTGGTGGCGGATAATCAGATGACAGACATTCATCTGACACAGCAGTGGCCAACACTCAGCTGGCAACGGGCAGAGCATGAACTGGCTGGACAGCAGTGGTTTGTCCGTTTTCGCAGTATCAAAACCGCTGATAACGATTTCCGGGCGATTGATGTTGAAGTACGCGGTGAACAGGGCGAACAAAGTCCGGTACTGGCGACACTGAGAAGCTATATGGTCAAACAGGGATGATGCAGATCAAACGACAGCTAAAGGGCTTTACCCTGTTGGAAATGCTGGCGGCCATCGCTATTTTCAGCATCATCAGCCTCAGTGCCTGGCAGATTTTTCAGGGCGTGATGACCGCCCATGATGTTGTACTGACTAAAAATGAGCGCCTGCGACAACTGCAATACACGCTGTTGCTGATTGACCAGGACCTGCAACAAATTGCCGACCGGGGAACCCGGGTAGATAACCGGGTCACGGCGCAAAGCCTGTTCAGCGACTCGCAGATGCTGGACAGTGACGATGAAGCACTGGCACTTGTGCGCCATGGCTGGCACAACCCGGACTACCGGTTACCCAGGCCGGAATTGCAGCGGGTCTTTTATCGGCTCCGTGATAACCGTCTGGAGCGCCAGTATCATCATGTCCTCGATCCTGCATCCATCAATGTCGAGCCGGTTACCCAGATCTTATTAACCGATATCAACTCATTGAAATTCAGTTTTTACATCAATGGTCAGTGGCGGGACTCTCTGTTATTGGCTGAAGGCTCTTTACCGGAAGGACTGAAAATTGAGTTTGATATGAGCGACTTTGGACGTATAGAGCGACGCTATATACTGCCAGCATCCTGGCAGCCTGCATTATGACCGGTTTAAATAATGATTCACCACAGAGACACAGAGATACAGAGAAAGGTTTTCTTGTCTCCGTGTCTCTGTGCCTCCGTGGTAATTGCTGTTCCAGACACAAAGGCAGTAGCAAAGCCCATTACCCTGATCGCCAGCAAGGCATTGCCCTGCTGAGCGTATTGCTGATGCTGACACTGCTGGTTTTACTGGCCAATGAGTTAACGCTCTCCTTCCGCACCCAGTTGACCAGAACCCAATCCATGCAGCAACGGGAGCAGGCGCGCTGGTATGCCTTTTCCGGGGAAAGCCTGGCGATCAAAACACTGAAACAGAACTTTGAAGATGATCCGGACATCACCCATCTCGGGCAGTACTGGGCCACCAACAATGTAGTATTACCGGTTGAAGGCGGCCAGATTGCCGGTCAACTGAAAGACTCACAATCCTGTTTTAATATCAATGCCCTGGCCAAGCCGCTTACAGAAGCGAACGACACATTACAGCAGTCACCTGAAAGTCAGGTATTTTCTGCCCTGCTGCAATACCTGGAAATACCACAGTGGGAGTCAGACAGCATTACCCGGGCAACCCGAAACTGGGTCAGCAGTGAAGCTCTTCGGGAAGGCGAAAGTGACCTGGATTACCTCACCCGGCCACTCCCTTATTTAAGCAGCAAAACCCTGATGCGCGATATCAGTGAATGGCGTGCCGTGGCGGGAGTATCAACGTCCGTCGCCCAAAAAGTTATGCCTTACCTCTGTGCCCTGCCCAGTACCGAGCTGGCCATCAATGTGAATACCATTCCTGTTGACCAACCGGAAATACTGGCCGCGCTCTATATTGATCAGCTGCCCGTTGATCAGGCACGCAATATTCTGGAAACCCGGCCACGGGAAGGATGGGATGCGGTGGCCGATTTCACCAGCCAGCCATTGCTGGCCAACTTCAGCAGTACTGACGCAGGCAAACGTCTGACCATCGTCAGCTACTATTTTGAAATGCATGCAATAGCCAATTACGGCGCAAGCGAAGTCAGACTGAACACTCTCCTGGCTCGCTCCAAAGACAACCAATTAACGGTCATTCGCCGTAAATTTGGAGGAGTTTAATGAATCCTCACCTGCTATTGAGGTTACCGGAGCATCACGAACAACCGGTTTATTGGCAGCTTTGCCCGGCGGATATCGCCACTGAAACGCTGCAGGACAACCATGAAGAACACGCTATTGCCCATGGTTTCTGGCCAACAGTATCGGATTTTATTGCACAATATGCCGACACAACCGTCAGCAGCGGGACATTGTCCGGTCAGCCAATTGCTACGATGGCCGTTACCATTCTGGTGCCATCAGCCCGGGTGACACTGCATACTCTGACTATTCAGGGACGACTGACCCCCGCTGTTCGCCAGTCCCTTCCCTGGCGTCTGGAAGAAGAGCTGGGTGATGATGTTGAAGACCTGCACGTTGCCGTTCTCCAGCATGGGGACAGTCAGGCTCATCTGGCCGTCATCAAACAGGCCGATATGGCACAGTGGCAAGGCTGGCTGACCAATGCCCGAGTGATAACCAAACGCTGGGTACCCGATGCCCTGATGCTCCCCATCGAAGAAAACCAGTGCCGTTTATTGCAGATTGATGATTTGACCATTGCCCGATATGGCCAGTGGCAGACAGCCGTCTGTGAGTCACAGTGGTTAACGCTGTTTATGGATGGCCTGAAAAAGGAGCATCCTGAACTGACGTTTTTGGAAACAGAGCAACATGCCTCGGCACCATTAACACTGCTGACCCCTCAGGCCGGTAATTCACCACTCAACCTGCTGCAGGGGCAATGGCAGCCTGCCTCACCCTGGCACCAACGACTGCTGCCCTGGTGGTCCACCGCCCTGATGGCCTGCCTGCTGCTGATTCTGGTAACCACTCACTCGGTGCTGGAAACCCATCAACTGGAACAGACTGCGGCATCTTATCAACAGCAGGCCAACAATATTTACCGGCAGCTGTTTCCGGGTGAACGGGTTGTCAGGCTGCAATCCCAGATGCGGCAGAAGTTGGCCGCGTTACAGCAACCAGAAGAAACCTCACAGAGTATGCTGGCCATGCTGGCCCAAATTACCCCGGTGCTGAATGCATTCCCCGAGCTGCAAGCCAGTTCCATGGCTTTCACTGTCAACACCAGAGAAGGTGCACGACAAAGTCTGCGTATTCAGGCACAAGCCAGTGACTTCGAGGTGTTCACCCGTTTCCGGGAACAGTTTGAACAAGATCTTAACCGGGGCGAAGGGCTGACCATTGCCATAGAAGCCCTTGAACGTACCGGAGATACAGTGACTGGCATGCTGGTTATTTCAGGAGGTGTGTCCTGATGAGCTTCCTTACCAATACCATAAACAGCGCCAGCCCTTTCTGGCAAAGCATGATTGCCCGCTGGCGGCAGCTTTCCCGGCGGGAGCAGTGGCTCACCGCCACGGCACTGGTCACATTGTTTATCTGGCTGATCTGGCAGGGCCTGATGACACCGCTTGCTAATCAGCAGGCACTGGCAGAGAAGAAAGTGGCTGCCAGCCGCGCACAGCTGACGCAGATACAACAGCAGGCGGAGCAGGTCCTCAGTTTGAGAGCTTCAGGTGCCGCTGCCCGCCCTGTCAGCAATACGCCCATGGACCAGACCATCCACCAGCTGGCGGGCAGATATCAGCTGGTAATCCAGCGGGTTCAGCGAGCCAATGGCCAGGACGACACGCTGGATATTGATCTGGCCAATGCCCGCTTCGATAAACTGATAGGCTGGCTGACAACATTGGAACAACAGCATCGGATCAAGGTGGCCAACATACAACTGGAAGCCACGGATACCAGTGGCTTTGTTGAAGTACGTCGCCTGCAGCTTGAACGTGGTTGATCAGAATATGACACAGGGAAAAATGGGTAAGGTTATACTGCTTTCGACGCTTGGTCTGGTCAGCTACAACGGCTTTCTGATAGCCAATTTGTCGGCGGCAACCGTTTGGCAATACCTGCCAACCCGGCAATTACCCGTCAACATGTCTGGAATTACCGGCACTCTATGGTCAGGAGCCGCCGAAAGCGTCACGCTGACGTTGTCACGAAAGCCGCTGGCGTTACCAGCCATCCGCTGGCAGATTGAACCCGCCTCGCTCCTGAAAGGTGAGGTTCAGGTTTCGGTGGAGCTGGGCAATGCAGCATCCCCTGTTGAAGGCCAGGGAACGGTGGTGATTAACCGACAGACGCTGACACTGAATAATGTCGAACTGGATACCACCGCGCCGTGGCTACTCGCATCTTTACAAGACACGACAGTCGGCAATATTCCCGTTGAAGTACAAGGTAACGTCCTGCTGGAACTGGATGAGCTTATTTTAAACGACAAAGGGTGTTTGAATATTAATGGTAATGCAGCACTCACAAACAGTGGATTAACCTCACCCTTCGGCCAGTTTGATCTGGGGAATTCAACTGCACAATTAAACTGTCAGAACCGAAGCCTGATCGCCAGGGTGACACAGACATCATCCATCATAAACAGCTATGGCGATTTTCAGCTGAGCACCAGTGGCCGTTATACCTTTACCGGAAAAATGACGCCCGATGCGTCGCTACCTGCTCCGATGAAACAAGGGCTGGCTTTTCTGGGGCAGCCGGACAGCAATGGTGCCTACGCCTTTAGTTTCAAAAGCTCGATCAAATAAGCTCGATACCAGTCAATTCCCCGGTGATGCAATGGCGTAATACCGGGGTCTAGGAGCCCTGTAAAAAACCGGAGCTTTATTCAGGCTTCGGTCATTGTCTGACTCTTTGCACTTCTTCTTTTCCACGAAAATCAAGCTGTTACCCTGGCTGACCAGCCTGTCAGGCATCTATATGAAAAAAAATGGTTAACTACTTGTAAGGAATTTTCAGGTAATAGGGAAATCTAACACTCACAGGGAATAGCACCATGAAAATAACAAAATCCATGATAGATCATCCCCACCGTATCAAAGAGCCCACTCCAGAGAAACAAGGCAGTTGGCAGGGACGAAACTTGAAAGAACTGGCTCTGGCTTGCAAGAAAAAGCTCCAGCGAGTGTATGCTTATATGCGGTACAAAGATTTCCGCCGGGTGTCTGAACGTCCTGTTTCGTTAACGAATCGACATGGCCAGCCTATGGAAGATCTGGGTGAGGGTACCTTTGGCCGTGCGAAACTATGCCGCCATGGACACCGTTTCATGGTGGCCAAAAAGCCCCATGCAGATGGGAGAACAGTCACTGAAGTTATGCGTAGCAACATAGTTGATGCATTATCCCAACGCTGTTTCAATAACATTATCACTATTGAGCAAATGGTTGAGGCACAAGATAAGGTGGACCCACTGCTCGAAGAAATCAATTCCCCCGAAAAAGAGTGTGAAGTGGCCTTGAGATGCGCCGGTGATTATGTAATACCCCATGAATTAATTGACGGCGTGATCCATACGCCACTTCATGGCACAAGTATGGGTTCCTTAATCGAAGCATTGCACAACACAGGCACCCAGCCCGGGAACGATCCTGCAACAGTTAATGCCATCTCCCACAAGGATGAAAAACTGCTTGCCCACTTATTCAAACAAGCTACTTTAGCGGTTGCTTCATTACACGAAAAAGGTTATGTCCATCGGGATATAAAGCCGCAAAATTTTGTGATTGATGGCGAAGCTCGCCTGAAGCTGATCGATTTTGGCTTAGCCAGAACTGCGGGCGACCCGGAGATTGATTTAACCCCCAAGGTTTACAACCCGACAGACTTTGTGCTGCATATCGCTCTTTGCCCCCCTGGCTACAGGTCACCCGATGATCTGATTTTCCAAAATGCCAACTTAAAGGCTGAAGATGCCTGGTCTTTGGGTGTATTGCTGACAGAGATGTTTACCGGGAAGCGTTACTTCTATCGATCAGACCTGTCAGACGCTGTGGAGACGATCGAATACAAACTCGATGGACGGGATAAGGCCATTGCCGAAATGGAACGTATGGGCGTTAACAAGGAAGCGATCCAACTGGCGAAAGCTCTTTTGCATCAAAACCCAAGTCAACGGATGACTGTGGCAGAAGCACTGAAAAGCCCGTTCCTGGAGGAAGTTGATCTGGCAGCATTTGGAGCTTAGGAACTGTTAATGCTGCACTTATTACGGGGCAATTCCTTCAAGGACACTACTCTCAGTTAACGACGATGGTAGAGACCTCCATGTCGGGAGCATTCATCACAGGCAGAGTCCTGTGGAAGCCATCGCTATGTGTCTGTTACTTCTGCAGGTGGTTCACAATGATGGCAAGAGTGTCTTCTATCTTGTCAAAGCGTTCACGGGTTTCATGGCGCAACCTCCCAACATCTTGCTGAAGTGAGCTGACATCTTGCTGAAGCGATTCAATAGCTTGTTCATGTTTAGCGCTGTGCAGGAACAGTCTTTGAATGCCGTCTTGTGTATTCCTGATACTGATTTCCATGCGTTCCATAGGATCATCACTATGTCTGTTATGAGCCATATGTCCACCTGTTGTTATTGGAATAAATAGCGTAGCAGATGGTTTTGAGCTTGCCACACAACACTCAGTTTTTACCACCAGCATATTCATCAAAAATGACAGGGATCATTAACATGGAAACTCTTTTGTGGGAGGATTAAGCAGCCAACCCTCTCGATAGCTCCATTGGGTCAAACTCACTCAAGCTGATATTTTTGCCGGAAACCATGCAAACTGCGCAAATCATAGTAACTAATGAAAACGGCCTGCACACTCGCCCTGGCGCTGTATTTGTCAAAGCGTGCCAAGGGTTTGTCAGTACGGTCACCGTTGATAACAAGGGACATAAGGCCGATGCCAAAAGCCTGATGAAGCTCATGTCTGCCGGTATCACCAAAAACGACATGATCACTTTGACCATTGAAGGGAGCGATGAAGCAGCGGCAATGGAACAACTGAAAGTCATTATCGAAAGCCTGATTGGCGAAGGAAAGACCAGCGATTGTCGCTATCTATCCATGCCACCATGCCATGAAGCGCCCGGTTGATCATCTTAACCTGATCTGCTCTATCTGGTTTTGAAAATCCCTCAATATATCTTCAATCTGTTTGTAAAGGGCGATATGCGCCTTTTCCAAATCGTCAATTTGCCTGTCAATACCCTTTAACCCTTGATGATCTTTCCTGGTGACTTTTGCATAGGTCTCTTCATACATTTTTGCGGAGTGATAATATTCATCACTTTTCATATCCAATAATTCCTGAGCCAACTCACCCTCCTCGAGCTCAACAATAACTGCAGGAACCTCAGGCTGCTCTTCCAGGTGACTCAGCTTTTTTTCCATCAGCTTGTCAGCAAAAGAGCTGAAGCTTACTCTTAATTTTTTATCTGGAGATCCAGAAGAATCGTCGGGAACGTGCGATGAAACAAGATGCCCTTCCACCATAAGCCCAGAACCATGAGGCATACTCATATCCTGCGCTTTCCTGAGAAAAGAAAATTCATTGCCCGCCTGGGGCATTACAATCACAAAATGCTCTTGGTCACAGGCCCCAATGATATCAACACTATTTCTGGTGAACCTGGGTTCAGGCAGCGTTTTCCTGACGGCGGGAATCAGGTTTTTTACCTCATAGTACAGCCTTTTTGAGTGTTCAGGATCTGTCAGATTAAGGGTAAGAGTGAAGGCATAGTGCAAATCGTTGCCCTTCATTCCGAAATGTACAGAGTCTCTCTTAATACTGTTAGCTTCCAATGTTCCGAACCGAATGGGTGCACTGTACTCTTCACCAACAACAACGTTAAAGATCCTGTTTTTTAAAAAGCAATCATCTGATTTATTTTCATCGTTTGGCGCAGCAGCCAAACAATTAACATCCAACAGTACACAGCTCATTATGAATATGGGAAACAGAGTCTTCCAGATCATAAACTACAACCTATTGAGCATTGAGATCTGATCAGTATATGTTATATCCAGCATTTAGCCTGTGGATTATCTGCCTATTTTAATTTTTTAAACAACAGATAAACAAAAGGCTTAATAAAGGCCTCGTCAGTAAAATCTGTGGGTCATTTCCGGTTCCGGTAACTTGCCAAGCGTATGATATAACGCGATTTCCGCACATCTGTAGGTTCTGAAACCGTATGATTTTCTCGTAGTGAGTTTTATCCTGGTGTTCAGACCCTCAACGATACCGCTGGAATACGCCTTTTTCGCCTTGAACCAGTTCAGGATAAGTGGCTTGTGTCGTCGAACAGTTTT
>NZ_JBLYZG010000086.1:0-16349 GCF_049310245.1 Endozoicomonas sp. ALB115
TGAACAAGGTTAACGTTTTGATGGGTGGAAAATCCCGTACCCTGCAGCTGGGGTAACAACTCTGAAAAGAGTTAAGGTCATCAGAGGTAATAATTGATGAAAATTCATCACTTCCAGTCTGTGCTAATTGGTGAAGGCAATCATCTGCGAGGTTCAGGAACTCTTGGCTACACTTGTTCATGGCTTGCTCGGAAGGGAAATATTGATGATGATGACTTTTTATAGTCGCTTCTTTCCGAGTAAGCCTTGAATTATCAAGGGATTAGGCATTAAGTCAGTGCCATTGGTATTAAGGCTTGGATGCACTAGTGCAGAAAAGCGTTAATACCCGTACACCCCGTTCATCCTGAGCTTGTCAAAGGATGGTGCCACCGTACTTCGACAAGCTCAGCACGAACGGTATGGGTATCAACGCTTAGATGCACTAGAACATGTAGGCAACACCTGCCATCACAGAGGTCTGGTTGCTTTTGTCGACCAGCTGACTGTCGGTAACACTGCTGCTGAAACGGGTGTACTCAGCACCACCGACCAAAAGCCAGCGGGAAGAAAGTTGATAAGTAGCCATCACTTCCAGACCCATATCCACTCCGGCGTCGGCTTTGTAGGTGGAGAGTAATGGATTATTACCGGCTTCTTTGCTGGAAATGCCGTAGTAGTAATCATTGTAACCACTGCTACGCCAGGTTGCGGACGCAGCCGTTTCAATGCTAAACCGATCAGTAATCTGGAACTCCCTGCCCAGTTCGAACCCGACACTGATATCGGACTTGGTGTCGTTAAGGACGGATGCCGTCAGTTCAGCCCACTGCATGTCGTATCCCAGAGTCAGACCGTATCCAATACCTGCTTTACGTTCATCCAGCCCTTTGAAAAGATCGTTATCTTTAACATTGTCTTGTTCAAAACCAGAGCCGACTCCCAGGCTGATCACCGGAGACAGGCTCCAGTTGTTCCCTTCAAGGAGCGTGTAACCCGCCTGTTCTCCACGCACCCAGAAATCACCATACTCAATGTGGGCAATGGGTTGAGGATTGGTTTCGCCATCCACACCTTTATAAATGCTGCTCTCATGGGAGGCACCCAGGCCCAGGATCATTTCCCAGTCATTTTCTGCGGCATGGGCAGTGCTGGCCAGTCCAAAAGTGGCCAGCAGACTGGCTGCAGTCGCAATTGATCGTACAGTCATTATTGTCATCCGTTGCTGTCAAAACTGGCAACGATGATAAGATCATGAGAGTGATCAGTTTGTGATTGCGTTGTGAACAGGTTGTGAAAACAGTATCTTGATGACGGCTCCTGATGGCGTGTCGGCCCCTTCGGGTTTTCGGTTGTTAATCTCCAGCCGCCAGTGTCGTGCCTGACAGATTCGTGCAACAATGCTCAATCCCAGCCCCAGACCACTGACGTGTGCTTTTTCCCAGGGTTTCAGTAAACGGGGAATGGCTTCATCTTTAAATCCTGGTCCAGAGTCTTGTATCCATAGCCTGCTGTCATTAGCAAAAATGGTCACTTCGCCAGAGTCTGTGTACTGGCAGGCGTTACGCACCAGGTTATCCAGCATAATACTGAATATGACCGGAGGCAAAGAGGCGGTGACCGAGGTCGGCACCTGATTATGCAGTGTGACGGGTTTGTGAGCTACCAGGTATTGATGCCGATCCAGGGATTGCTCTACCGTGGTGTGCAAGCTGATGGTTTGAGTTGCTTCACAGATCGACTCTTCACGACTGAGCTGAAGAAAACTCTCTATTAGATTTTTCATGTCTTCAGTGGCACGGGTTATTCGTTGCAATGGGCGCTGAATACCGGGGTTATCAATGACAGCAAGTTGCAGAATTTCGGAAGCCATAGCAATGTTAGTAATCGGTGTCCGCAATTCATGGCTGGCATCCCGGGTGAATTGTTTTTCCCGATCTATCATCCTGCTGATGCGCAGGAGCAGTTTATTAATGTATCGGGCTACCGCGCCCACTTCATCGTGGTAATAGTCGCCTGCCAGCTGTTGTTCACTGGAGAAATCCAGGGTATCCAGATCCTGTTTCAGCCGGGTCAATGGCGCAATCACGAAGTGGCTGACCTGCAAGCCAGTTATCCATGCCAGACCCAGCATAACCAGACTGCAAACAACAATAGAGAGTGCTATTTTCCAGGGAGTGTCGCTTTGGCCCCGGTCAAACTGGCTGATATCGATTAAGTAATAAAAAAATGTGTCTGATCCATAACTCTGGGGTAGAGGAGACCGAACGATCTGAAAAACCTTTTGATCGTGGGTGTATTCAAAAATCTCAAAGCCTTGCTGACTGGTATCAACATAGACATCAATGTATGGGGAGTCAGAAAGTGATTCCGTTGTTAAAGCGTCATGGCCCAGGTAAGCCAGTAACTGCGAGTCATTGCCGACCTTCCAGGTGCCCACTGTGTTCAGGCGTTTTAATACCTCGAAATGATCCAGGTAAAGAGAACGGTACTGCTCTGCTTCATTGGCTATCTGCCAGTTAAACATGGTGTCTTCCCCTGTTTCAAAGGCGACGAACAGAAACAGACTGAAGATGACGTTGGCTATCAACCCGAATATAAGACAGGCTGCCAGTATTCGGAACCGAAGGCTATTGACCAGTTTCATCATCACCTTCCTGTTGAGCCATCCGAAAGCCCCAGCCCGGAACGGTTTGAATCAGGGGTTGCCCAAAGGGTTTATCAATTTTTTGACGAAGTTTATAGATGTGGCTGCGCAGGGAGTCACTGTCGGGCAGTTCATCTCCCCAAAGCTGATACTCCAGAGTTTTGCGGGAAACTGCTGCTGGATAGTGCTCCATGAGTACTCTTAATAGCTTGAAGTTATTAGGAGAGAGCTGAATTTTTTCCCCCTGTCGATGAACCTCCTGAGTATCAATATTTACTGTCAGGTCAGATAGATTGAGCGTGGAGGAATGAGTGCTTAAACGTCGGCTAATCGCTTCCAGGCGGGCGTAGAGCTCTTTCAGTTCAAAAGGTTTCACCAGATAGTCATCGGCTCCGGAGGCGAAACCCGCCAGTTTGTCCTCCAGTGTATCCCGGGCGGTCAGAAAAATGACCGGAGTTTTATCTTTCCGGTGCCCTCTGAGAACCTGGCATAGCTCCAGACCATCCATGTTTGGCATGGCGATATCAAAGATGTACAGATCATATTCATGGCTGGTCGCAAGGTTAAGGCCGGACATGCCATCATAGGCGTAGTCGCACTGATGACCTTTGAATTCAAGATAGTCGGCAATACTGGCGGTGATATCAGCATTGTCTTCAACGATTAATATACGCATGGCTTAACGGATAACATGGCTTAACGGAAAAAAAAGAGAAGGCTCTGGATATCATGTGGCCTGTGAACATTTTGTGAAGCTTACTACTTCACGACTTGTTCACAAAAGTACTTATAAGGTTGAGCGGAAATCATGGTAAACAATGCAGGTTAATAAAATGAAAAGGACTCAAAGGCTGTTGCTGTTAACTCCTTTGTTTGCAGCATTAGCTGCATGCACGGGGGGCATTCAACCCACGGCGTTACAGAATAAGGCATCAGACACTAATCTTCAGCAGCACGAAGAGTTTCGTGGCGGTGAAGTCGAGTCAAGTGATCAGGAGCACTGGTATCGTGAACTGAGGCTGTCGGACTGGAAAGCGCTCGGGGTTACCGGGAGTGACTTTGAGGCCGTACTGCCACGGATCAATAGCAGTGGTCCACTGCGGGACTCTATAACGGTATATGGCCCCGGTCAATGGACTTACGAATGGACCCGGCATGCAGAGAAAGTAGCGTCTCAACAGCCACCTTCAGCTCAGACTGCCGCTCTTTTACAACGAGTATCCGGACTCTATTTAACCGCCTCTTATCCGAACCTTCTCAGCGATCATGAGCAGGCGGCATTGAGAAATGCCGTTGATTATTACGTGAAAGCAGGGCTGAAAATGGGGCAGCGCATCGCCATCATTGATATGCCTCTGTCGCAGGGCGGCAGTATCAAAGGGCTTTTGCATTTACCCAGACAGCTGGCAGAAAACGACAAAAAACTGCCTGTTGTTCTCTGGACCGGAGGCGTAGACAAAACTCTGGTTGAGCACTTTCAGAGTGCTAAAAAATATACAGACACCGGTTATGCGGTCATTACATTTGATATTCCCGGAGGTGGCCTGAACAGGGCATTAAAAGTTTCTCCGGGTACAGAAGCTGAGGCACATAATGCCGCTTTGGCTTACGTGAACAACTCAACGCTTCTGAATGAAAAACGGGTGGCGGCATTGTCATCTTCCGGGGGTGGTCTGAGTTTAATGGAGTTCACTGTTGCTACCCCTGAACTTAAGGCTGTGGTCGCACGTTGTGCGCTGGTAGATGGTGTTTTGACTCAACCTGAAAAGTTGCAATATTTGCCGGCAATGAGTGTCGATTCCTTTTTTGCACGTCAGGGGCTGACTTATAAAGGGCTTGAAAATCCGGGGCGGTATACCATTCCATTGTCACTGAAAACCAAGGGCTACTTTGATGGTAAACCCCACACCAGTGTACCGTTGCTGGTGATTAATACCAAAGATGACCCGGTAGCTTCGCCGAAAGATATGAGAGCGACGGCGGCAATGTCTTCTGATAGTGAAATAGCATTCTTCGGTGAAGCGGGTCACTGCCCGGAAGGTGCAGAAGCGGAAAATAAAATATACCGTTTTATTACTGAAAGGATCTGACAAAGTTATTTCAGGGTAGTTCACAAGTTGGCGCCTGTCTTAAGCCGCAGGCGCAGAGGCTGGAGAGTGATTAATGGTCAGCGCTTTGCTGGTTATCGTTGCTGCTGTCTTCCGGGACTTCTTGTTCTGCTTTAAATGCTTCCATCTCTTTTTCCAGCGCTTCAAGGCGCTCTCGGGTGTGCCTCAGAACAGCAACCTGGGTATCAAACTCATCACGGGTGACCAGCTCCAGTTTTGACAGGGCACTGCCCACCAGTGCCTTGATATTTTTTTCGATATCTTCCCGGGTCTGGCTTTTGTCACCGTTAAAGAGTTCACCGGCTTTGGCGGCGATGGTATTAATCAGGGCGGCTTTATCGATCATGGTTATCGCTTGGCTGATGGTCAGAAAAGAGAAGGATACCGCAATAACAGCAAGGTAACGATCCGGAACTTATAATTGCTCAAATAAAGCCGTAATCTTTCCGGGTTTGATCACAATAAAATCGTTATCGGCAACGCCATGCTGCTGTTTGGCGAGCTGCAGATCTTCCGGTGGTTGCAACATCGGCTCATTGGTTAGCATAAAGCTGCCCCAGTGCATCGCCAGCGACAGGCGTGAGCCAACATCGTTGTGGATATGCACGGCTTCTTCCGGATTGACATGGATCTCTTTCATAAACCAGCGTGGCTCGTAGGCACCAATCGGCACCATGGCCATATCCATGTAGCCGAAGTGCTCACCAATGGCTTTAAAATCTGAACTGTAGCCAGTATCCCCGGCAAAATAAAAGCGTTTACCCGGTTCAGCTGCTTCAGTCGCCGCTTCAAATACCCAGCCACACCAGAGCGTTCGATCCGGAAATATTGAACGGCCACTGAAGTGCTGACAAGGTACTGCCGTGTATGTCCAGCCGCGATGGGTATGGGATTCCCACCAGTCCAGCTCGACCCAGTTAGCTATACCATGTTTGCTGAACCATTGGCCTAAGCCCAGGGGCAGCATAAACAGGGGTGGATTGTCTTTTTGTTTTTTCTGAATGGCTAATACTGAGTTTCGATCAAGATGGTCGTAATGGTCGTGAGAAATCACCACCACATCCACGTGGGGTAAGGCAGCAATATCGATCGCTGGTGGAGAGTAGCGCCTGGGGCCAGCCCACTGTACAGGAGACGCTCGTTCAGAAAAGTGTGGGTCGGTAATGATATTCATCCCCTGGTGGCGAATTAAAAAGGTCGCATGACCAATCCAGCTGGTCAGGGATTTATCTGAATTCTCAAAGACCGAATAATCATCGTCTACCACCGGAATAGAAACTTTCTCCGGCAGTGCCTCGGTGATTTTCCATTTCAAGATGTTCCATAACGAGCGATGATGCATTTGCATAGCATCGTTATTGCGAAAGCCGCCATTCGGCAGATGATGTTTTTTTGAGCGATTCACCGCAGCTACCCTATCTTATTTTGTTAATCAATTTAGCGCGGAGCAACACCTCGGACAAATTTAGGTATCGCCGCACGGCCATAACTCTGTTTGCTGACAATGTTTAAATCGTCGTCAAATACAAAATAGTCCATGACCTCATCCAGGCGCTGATTGGAAAACGCATCGTTAAAGGTGTGCAATACATTGCGTATATCATTTGCCATCGGTATTTTTCCCTGCCTTATTATTTGCCAGTAGGATTTATCACATGCCGCCGGTGAGGTAAAGGCGCTCTATTGTCGCCCCGCGCTGAACAGACGTTTTGGGAGAGATAGGCTCACCCCAATAACCAAAAAGCGGGGGAGGGAATGCCATGAAAAATGTGACGATCACCGGCGGCGGCAGTGGTTTTTCTCAGGGACGATCAGCTATTGCCACTATATTAAACGACAATAGTCAGGTATCGGTTGGTGAGTTTCTTTAGTGATAACATGGCCAGGCCTCGCAACTACACCTACTGAGGGCGGCCATGACCAGTATGGCACTGTAGGTATTCGCGCTTTTCTGTACTGATATTACAATCGACTCAGCTGCTCTGTGATGAGGCATCAAGTCTGGGTAGTTGTAGGATTTTTTGATGAATGCACTGCTTTGGTGCGCTTTTTTGGGTGGGGGATTAGGTTTTAGTGCATCAAATGGGTGCGTATCCGATTTCGCCGCTCATTTGAGTCCATGAAACCTTCAACCATGCCCATTTATGGGGATAGATAAAAACTGGCACAGAGCCTGCTTAGACAGGAGTAACCATTTAACCAGTGCCGGGCGGGATGCCTGAAATCAAGACTGGCAGGGTTGGTTTTTCCTTTTACAGGCCGGGAAATAAAACAGACGGTTGTAACACAAAGGGAAAAGCGTAGACTTTGGAAGCTATCGCATCCAGGTCACCCCTCCCGGATGAATATTAAGTAGAGCCAGGAGAATAATGCATGAAGTTAGTATCAGCCATTATCAAGCCGTTCAAGCTTGATGACGTGCGGGAAGCGCTTTCTGATATCGGCGTTCAGGGTATTACTGTGACAGAGGTCAAGGGCTTTGGTCGCCAGAAAGGCCATACCGAACTGTATCGCGGTGCAGAGTATGTTGTGGACTTTCTGCCAAAGGTAAAGATTGAAGTGGCTATCTCGGATGATCTGCTGGATCAGGTGATTGAAGCAGTGTCCAATGCCGCCAATACCGGCAAAATCGGTGACGGAAAAATATTCGTGACCTCTCTGGAGCAGGCTATTCGGATCCGTACCGGAGAGACTGGCATCGACGCTATTTAAGTGCCAGTCAAAGGCATGACTCATCAGCAGCCACTGATGACATCGCCGAGCAGTATCAGTGATATACAGCTTTGAGCTAAATACAGCCCTGGGCTGAAAAGAAAGATAAAAAAGATGTGAATTTTACTGGGAGGGGTCCCGTGGAAGATATAACTCAGCTGTCGTATGCGCTCGACACTTTTTATTTCCTGATGTGTGGTGCACTGGTCATGTGGATGGCCGCTGGTTTTGCCATGCTGGAAGCCGGTCTGGTGCGCTCCAAGAACACCGTTGAAATTCTGACCAAGAACATTGCCCTGTTTGCCATTGCCTGCACCATGTACTTGCTCTGTGGTTATCAGATCATGTATCCGGGGGCTAACGAAGGCGGCATCATGCCTCTGTTCGGTACGCTGCTGGGCACTGAGAACAGCGTCGAGTCGGTGCTGGGTGGTGGTGAAGATGCACCTTACTACTCTCTGCGTTCTGACTTCTTCTTCCAGGTGGTCTTCGTAGCTACTGCCATGTCCATCGTTTCCGGTGCCGTTGCTGAGCGCATGAAACTGTGGGCCTTCCTGCTGTTTGCGGTCTTTATGACGGGCTTCATCTATCCGGTACAGGGTTTCTGGAAATGGGGCGGTGGCTTCCTGAACGAAGCTGGCTTCCAGGATTTTGCCGGTTCCGGCGTGGTGCACATGGCGGGTGCTTCTGCTGCCCTGGCGGGTGTGCTGCTGCTGGGTGCCCGTAAAGGCAAGTACGCATCTAACGGTTCCGTTAATGCCATGCCTGGCGCTAACCTGCCACTGGCTACTCTGGGTACCTTTATCCTGTGGCTGGGCTGGTTCGGTTTCAACGGCGGCTCTCAGCTGAAGATTGCTGATGTTGAAAATGCCAACGCTGTTGCCCAGATTTTTGTCAACACCAATGCTGGTGCCGCCGGTGGTGTTATTGCTGCCCTGATCGTTGCCAGACTGTTGTTTGGTAAGGCTGACCTGACCATGGCTCTGAACGGTGCCCTGGCGGGTCTGGTTGCCATTACCGCAGAGCCGCTGACGCCAACTGCCCTGGGTGCAACGCTGATCGGTGCTGTTGGTGGTGCACTGGTTGTCTTCTCTATCCTGGCGCTGGACAAACTGCGTATTGATGATCCGGTGGGAGCCATCTCTGTCCACGGTGTTGTGGGTATCTGGGGTCTGCTGGCGGTACCTCTGACCAACAGCGACGCTAGCCTGGGTGCTCAGCTGTTGGGTATTGGCAGCATCTTCGCCTGGGTGTTCGGTGCTTCCCTGGTTGTCTGGGGTGTGATCAAGGTAATCATGGGACTGCGTATCTCCGAAGAAGAAGAGTACGAGGGTGCTGACCTTACTGAGTGTGGTATGGAAGCGTATCCGGAGTTTACTAGCAAGTCTTGAGGCATGTAAAAGCTGACATTGAACAACTACGTAGATGTCGCTACAACCATATCGTGGTAGTAGCGACAGTTGACAAAATCGTTGACAAAAAAGACCCCGGCATCAATACACTTTGTATTGTCTCGCCGGGGTCTTTTTTATATAACTTTGGGCTATACCTTTGGGCTATGGCAGTTTCAGATCCAGATCCTTTGCAACACCACTTTGCAAATAGGATTTCAACTCTTGATAGTGGGGCTGAATCTCCGGGCTGTTGAGTTCTCCCAGCCAGAATGTCCAGTTCATTTTTTTCTCACTGCCATCTATAGCCTGGACTGCTCTGAGACCAAAATAGAGCGGTTGGCTGTCCTTGTCTGCATCAGTGCCGGTCATGATGTAAGAAGCTCCTACTAAATTATCGGGCATACTTTGATGTGACAATGGGAGATCTTTCAGGCATTTGTTCTGTTCGTTGGCCATTTCTCCCTGATAAATTGCCTGCTGTTTGGTGTCTCTGATCTGCATACCGCTCTCAGGGTAGGCTATGTAGAGGGTCACTTTTTCAGGGTCTGATTTGGCCAGGTTTCTAACGGTGACAGTTCTGTCGCTAATGGTTTTCGCCCGTGCACTGTCACCTTGCATATGTATGGACATGGCTTCAGGGGGGGCTGTATTCTCGGGAGAAACCAGCGGGGTTGCAGGGGCTTTCGTATGAAATAACACCATCACCCTGGTGACGGTTCTTTCTTCAATTAGCTTTGAGAGTGTCTGTTCGAAAATGGTTTGCATGCCTACGCCAATGGGGCGTAATGTTTTGTCAAAATCTGAAAGTTCAATTACTTTAACTTTTGAAACCTCTTGAAAGCGCTTTAATATTTCTGACTTGATTGTATCGTCACTCTCGTCTGAATCGGAGACTGGCTTATAAGCTCCATGTTGGAGTTTAAAGCCGGATTGCAAACTGAGTTGAACGTGGGGAATCACTTTTTTAAACCTCTCGCCGTGAGTGCAGCCGGTCAAAACAAAGACAAGTGTATTGAGGATCAATGCTTTTAGAGCATTAGAAAGTTTCATGTTTTGTCGTGCAGGCTGATTTTTGTTGGACTGGAGTTGTAAAGGTAGAACAGGATTTGGATATTTCAATCTTTGGTTAACTACTTACGCCTGGACATGCTGAAAACTTGAAAAAACACAGCTTTATTTAAAATATGAAATTAAGCAGGAACCTATCTGGATTTTTGTGGTCTGCACTGATCCGAGTTTAAGAAATGTAAGGTTATGCTTATGATTTCTCCCTCCTCTTCTCCTGTTACTGGAGCTGATCAATCACCGTCTTATGAAGAATCAATGACACAAAATGCTGTATTGGGGAATCACGATGTTCAATCTGCTTCCGCTGATGCAACAGTAAGTTTAAGGTATCAAGCTACAGTTCCGGTTCTGCCGGAAACTTCCCAAAAGGCAAATGTTGACACGCATAAAGTCAGTGCCGTTTCAGTCTGTAGTGGAAGTACACACAAATCCCCGGGAAAGCCTGATAACTCAGCCTCTGAGCTTCCCTCCGGGGAATCAGCAGACACACTGGTTTCCACTTTTATTGCAAACAATCCAACAATAGCATATTGCCTTCGTAACCCAGAGTTTCATAAGGCTGCGGTTACAATGTTAGCTTTGTATTCCCTGCATTCTAAACCTCAGTCTGATGATGATTCGCAAGAACCAAAAAGTAAGTCAAAAAAGGCTTTATGTGAACTTGTTATGAATAATATTGAGTGTTTCAATATAATATTTCCTTATATAGCGGTTCCCGGCTGCGGTCGTTTAGATCCTGTAAGATTTCTGGGGGTTATGCTCTCTCTATGTGAAAGCGCTTATCAAGATGCTTTTCCAAAAACAGTTATCAGCATTGGCTCGGGGCAAGCATTTCTTGAAAAATGTTTTGATTCGATGGGAGGAGTCGGCGTGAAATGCTACGACCGTGAACCGCTAACCAGGTTTTTACCTGTTGAACAAGCTGAGTTCCCAAAAGATATTAACAAGTGCCTGCCTGATGATTGCAGTAGTTGTTTATTGGTTTCAGGATATCCCCAAGGGTATTTAGGCCCTGTGCTCACGGAATTTATCCGACGGGGAGGGGAGATGCTCTGCACCACTGTTGAGGGTGGTTTGTTTAGTGATATGCATGAAGGATATGAAGATAATCCCAAGGTTCTCAGGGATGGGATTAAAAAGTTAAGGAAGAAGAATGGAGCGTTCTTTGAGGTTCAATTAACGGATTACACTCTGATGGGGCCTGCGTCATTTATCCAGTTTTACAACTGGCCATCAAGCGTTAAGCAGCTAATGTTTGATTCCAGGATTTTGAATGGTTTGTGTTCCGATATCGAATTTCCTCGATTCCTGACATCACGTTCACGTAGATAAAATGATTATGCAAAATGTCACTGCTGTAACTATAACGCAATCCACAGGTTATGCTACCCCTTCGGGTGCGGGTGATCATTTGTTATCCCCCGCCCTTGCTGCACTTGGCGCTGTGCGTCCGACACCTGGCCTGGATCCGCCAGAACAAACGATTTCTACAAATGGCATTGAATCGATAACAGACAGAAATGTGGAATTAGTACAGGGCCCTCTCCGTAATGAAATCAACGGAGCTTTTCGAGGCGTTGCCAGCACTGACGCAGCGGGTACTTCATCCGTAGATATAGATTCAGAAAGGGCCTTGATAATGAAGATGAAGAATGTAATAACGAAATCTGTTGGAGTTCTGACTTATAGGAATGTACACGTGTGCGGTGTCGCAGCGAAGGGCAGCACCAGGGGCCAACTTCAGTTGAAACTTATGGCTAATCACGATTGCAGCCAGGAGGTGAGGCAGCAATTGCTCACCGACGTGGAATTCTACCTGCAGAATAATGTTCCGCAGTGGTTGCGCGATGAGTTTACACTGGTGATTGAATACGGCGGGCCTATAGAAGCTCTGTAGGCAGGCTTTTCTCATAGCGCCGGGTCGTCGGGGATTTTCGGTAATTCTGGATGGACCCGGTTTCGCTAGTGAGATATCAATAAAACTTAATCTCACTATCCATAAGTTTGATTTTTCTTATTCGCTGTTGGGTTATATCTTTATTCCAACTATTTCCATTTGCACCAAATGGTTCCAAGCTGGTTTGTGCCGCCCGTTGGCATTATTGTCGCGGCAGTGACCAGCAAGGGTATGGGGCATGAGAAACTTGTCTTTACGTTGTTTGTTTTTGGACTATGCTGCTACTTCATAAAGCTGCCAGTGATGTTGTATCGTTTGACTTTCAGAGAGAAAATTCCTGATGCTGCACTGCCCACATTTGCCATTATGGCGGCACCGGCGAGTCTTTCTCTGGCGGGCTACCTGTCCATAACTGACCAGCCGAATTACTTACTGGTTGCGGTCCTGCTGCCATTGGCTATTTTTATGACGAGTCTGGTCTATGTTGCGTTTGTTCGCTTACTGCGCCTGCCGTTTTCGCCAGGATATGCTGCTTTCACATTTCCAATGGTAATTGGGGCTACAGCGTTGTTTAAGCTGGCAGATATACTTCATCAACAGGGCTATCAAACAGTTTGTGATGTTATTAACAATCTGGCCGGTTTTGAACTTTTGGTGGCGACGGGGATCGTACTTTATGTTGCCCTCCGCTATCTCTGGTATTACTTCTCACCTCGCCATCCCTGATGTATGTCGAGATATGGACTGACCGGTCAATATGGCCACGGGTAAATTGTACCCTTGGCCTGAAATGCCGAGCTTATGATCCCTCTTCATTTCGGCATTTATTTATTAACGGAACAGGAAATGTCGGTAACACACTCTGGCGCTGGTCTCGCCATCCCTATGCTGATCTTTTGCGGCCTGTTTTTACTGGCGGCCATTTCGGCAATCCTGCTTAAAAAGCTGCGTTTTCCCTATACCATTGGGCTGGTTGTGATCGGTATGGCCCTGGGGATGGCGGCTGAATATTCTGAAATACTGGCACCTCTACTCCGTCTTTCCCTGACTCATGACCTGATTATGTACGTTTTGCTCCCCGTACTGGTGTTTGAGGCGGCCATCAATATAAAGTTTTCCGCCCTGATGAAAGAGCTGGTGCCTGTATTGATGCTGGCCATTGTGGGAGTGATTTTGTCTACCCTGGTTCTCGGTGTGATTCTGGGTGAGTTGACGCCTTTGACGCTGGCGAGCGCGCTGCTGTTTGGTGCGCTGATTTCGGCAACGGATCCAGTGGCCGTGATTGCGCTGTTTAAAGAGGTGAAAGCGCCTGAACGGATGTCTCTGCTGATGGATGCAGAGAGTTTGTTTAACGATGCAACCGCGATCGTTATGTTTGGCATTGTGCTCTCGATTATCCAATCGGGAACAGGGCTGTCTGGTAGCACGGCTTTTGCTGCCTTTGTCGAGTTCTTAAGGGTTTTCTTTGGCGGGATTTTTGTGGGTGCGGCCATGGGGGCAGCCATGCTGGTGCTGCTCAGGTTGTCCCGGGGGATGCCTTATGTGCATATTGCTCTGACAACTATCCTGGCTTTTACCAGCTTTATTATTGCTGACCATGTCTTTGAAACGTCCGGTGTCATGTCGGTTATCGCTGCCGGGATTGTCACTCGCAGCTACGGCCGTCGGGCCATGGCTGACTTTATGACATTGCGTCACCTGGATCCTTACTGGGAGTTTATGGCATTTGTAGCCAATAGCTTTATTTTCCTGCTGTTAGGGTTAAGTGAGGACTTCCTGCTGCGGAGTATTGAGCGGCTCGGTATGATCTACCCCACGTTAATCATTGCTATTGTCGCCGTTCTTACGGCGCGCTTTCTGGTGGTATATCTGTTGCTGCCCGTCAGTAACCTGATGCCATTGAGTAATAAAGTGGACAGCAATTCAATGAAGGTGATGTTCTGGGGCGGATTGAGAGGGGCTGTGCCTGTTGCCCTGATGCTATCGATCCCGGACTCCATGCCTGAAAAGCGCATGATCATAGAAATGACGCTGGCCGTTATTCTTTTCTCACTGTTGATTCAGGGTACTACCATTGGCTGGTTGATGTCCCGTTTAGGGATAAAAAGGGAAGCCTGAAGCCACTGAATTCAATCAATATTTGGGTGCTGTTGGCTCTCAGCCTTATAATACCTGTTTTGGCATTCTGTCAGCCTGCGCTCATTGGGGCTCGGGCGTTATTGAGAAAGCAATTCCATGACTGTACGCACCCGTATTGCACCTTCCCCTACCGGCGATCCTCATGTCGGTACTGCCTATATCGCCCTGTTTAATCTGGCGTTTGCCAAGAGTCAGGGCGGCCAGTTCCTGCTTCGTATAGAAGATACGGATCAAACCAGAAGTACCCCTGAATCCGAGCAACAGATTCTCGACTCGCTGCGCTGGCTTGGTTTGAATTGGGATGAGGGGCCTGATGTTGGCGGCCCACACGGCCCTTATCGGCAGAGTGAGCGCCGGGAAATCTACGCTGATCATGCTCAAATCCTGTTGGATAAAGGGCATGCGTTCCGTTGCTTCTGCTCATCAGAGCGTCTTGATGCCCTGCGTGCAGAACAAACGGCGAACAAGCAGACACCCGGGTACGATGGTCACTGCCTGCATCTTTCTGAACACGACGTTCAGGTCAGGCTGAATGCGGGCGAGCCTCACGTTGTCCGGATGAAAGTGCCTGAGAGTGGCGTCTGCACAGTGGATGATATGCTCCGTGGTACCATCGAGATTGACTGGTCCCAGGTGGATATGCAGGTGCTGGTGAAAGCCGATGGCATGCCAACCTATCACCTGGCCAACGTTGTTGATGACCACCTGATGGAAATCACGCATGTTATTCGTGGTGAGGAGTGGATCAACTCTGCGCCCAAGCATCAGTTGTTGTACCAATACTTTGGCTGGCAGATGCCTGTGCTCTGTCATATGCCGTTGTTGCGAAACCCTGATAAGAGCAAGTTGTCCAAGCGCAAGAACCCAACCTGTATTACTTACTATCGTGATATGGGGTATCTGCCGGAAGCACTGTTGAACTACCTGGGTCGTATGGGCTGGTCCATGCCAGATGAGCGGGAAAAGTTCAGCCTGGAAGAGATGCTGGCGGATTTTGATCTCAAAAGGGTCTCACTGGGTGGCCCGATTTTTGACCAGGAAAAACTGTCCTGGTTGAATGCCAGCTGGATTCGCGAAAACCTGACCACAGCGCAATTTGCTGATCGCCTGCATCACTGGTTACTGAACCGTGACTACCTGATGAAGTTTCTGCCAATGGCGAAAGAGCGGGTTGAGCGTCTCAGCGATTTTGCTCCTATTGCTGCCTTTATGTTCTCAGGTATGCTGAATCTGTCGCCTGAAGACTTTGCCCATAAAAAGCTGGAAGCGGGTGATGTTAAGAAGGTGTTGCAGTTCACGCTCTGGAAGCTTGAACAGCTGCGCCAGTGGCAGCGTGATCAGATTTTCGCGGAACTTAAAGGGCTTTCCAAAGCGATGGACATTAAGCTGGGTGATTTTAATCATCCTGTCTTTGTTGCTATTGCCGGTACGCCAAACTCCTGGTCTGTTATGGAGTCCATGGAGATCCTGGGCCCGGATATGACGCGTGCACGCCTGCGTCATGCTGTTGAGGTGTTGGGTGGCGTTTCCAAAAAAGAAGCGAAACGTCTGGAAAAAGAGTTTGCAGCGCTTTAACCCGACGGCTTCTTTGGGCTAAGGCCGGTTGTCTACCGGCCTGTTCTATAGATGCATATATAACTGCACTATTATTTGATCATAATTTTTATAAGCGACGCTTGACAGGATAGGGGGGCATCCATATCATTCGCCCTGCGTTTCGGGGGTGGCAAAACAAAGCTTCCTTCGAAAGGTGCTAAAGCAAAAGCAGTTGTTGAATACGCTAAGTATTGTTGCTGCGAAGGTTTTGGGGCTATAGCTCAGCTGGGAGAGCGCAACACTGGCAGTGTTGAGGTCAGCGGTTCGATCCCGCTTAGCTCCACCAAACATCGTTCGATGTTTGCGTCCCCTTCGTCTAGTGGCCTAGGACACCGCCCTTTCACGGCGGTAACAGGGGTTCGAGTCCCCTAGGGGACGCCACTTAATTCTCTTGACCAGAGAGCAGGATTTGAAGAATCCTTAACATGTCTTCATTGCGGGAATAGCTCAGTTGGTAGAGCGCAACCTTGCCAAGGTTGAGGTCGCGAGTTCGAACCTCGTTTCCCGCTCCAGATTAAGACTTGAAGCTGTCTTAAAATGTTTCACTGCGGGAATAGCTCAGTTGGTAGAGCGCAACCTTGCCAAGGTTGAGGTCGCGAGTTCGAACCTCGTTTCCCGCTCCAGATTCAGACTTGAAGCTGTCTTTAAAATGTTTCACTGCGGGAATAGCTCAGTTGGTAGAGCGCAACCTTGCCAAGGTTGAGGTCGCGAGTTCGAGCCTCGTTTCCCGCTCCAAATCTAGAGTTCAAGTGGCTTGATGTTGCTTGGATCAGAAGGATTGCGTCCCCTTCGTCTAGTGGCCTAGGACA
>NZ_JBLYZG010000087.1:0-16279 GCF_049310245.1 Endozoicomonas sp. ALB115
TTCCTGTGGTTTAAAGTTAGCTTTCTGTGTGTTCACGTGGCGCAACAGCGCGGCCACGGCCTCGTTAAACTCTGGTGTCCGCTCCTGCCCGTTGTCCACCAGTTTCGCCATGGCCCACAGCAGGTTGGCGATACCCTGTGGTTTAAAGTTATCTTTCTGTGCGTTCACATGTGGCAACAGCGCGGACACGGCCTCTTTAAGCTTTGGTGTCCTATTCTGCCCGTTGTCCAGCAGTTTCGCCATGGCCCACAGCAGGTTGGCGATTTCCTGTGGTTTAAAGTTAGCTTTCTCTGGGTTCACTTGTGGCAACAGCACGGCCACGGCCTCTTTGAGCAGCGGTGTCCGCTCCTGCCCGCTGTCCACCAGTTTCGCCGTGGCCCATAGCAGTTTGGCGATTTCCTGTGGTTTAAAGTGAGCTTTCTGTGCGTTCACGTCGGGCAATAGGATGGCCACGGCCTCATTGAGCCCCGGTGTCCGCTTCTGCCCGTTGCCCACCAGTTTCGCCATGGCCCACAGCAGGTTGGCGATATGCTGAGGAATAAATTGGTTTTTTTTTGCGTTCACGTGGGGCAACAGCGCGGCCACGGCCTCGATGAGTTCTGGTGTTTGCTCCTGCCCGTTGTCCACCAGTTTCACCATGGCCCACAGCAGGTTGACGATTTCCTGTGGGTTAAAGTTAGCTTTCTGTGCGTTCACGTGGGGCAACAGCGCGGCCACGGCCTCGTTGAGTTCTGGTGTCTGTTCCTGCCCGTTGTCCACCAGTTTTGCCATGGCCCACAGCAGGTTGGCGATATGCTGAGGAATAAATTGGTTTTTTTTTGCGTTCACGTGGGGCAACAGCGCGGCCACGGCCTCGTTGAGTTCTGGTGTCAACTCATGCCTGTTATCCACCAGTTTCGCCATGGCCCACAGCAGGTTGGTAATGCCCTGGGCATTAAATTGGTCTTTCTGTGCTTTCACGTGTGGCAACAGCGCGGCCACGGCCTCGTTGAGTTCTGATGTCTGTTCCTGCCCGTTGTCCACCAGTTTTGCCATGGCCCACAGCAGATTGGCGACATACTGAGGAATAAATTGGTTTTTTTTTGCGTTCACGTGTGGCAACAGTGCGGCCACAGACTCTTTGAGCCCTGGTGTCAACTCATGCCTGTTATCCACCAGTTTCGCCATGGCCCATAGCAGGTTGGCGATTTCCTGGGCATTAAATTGGTCTTTATGTGCGTTCACATGGGACAACAGCGCGGCCACGGCCTCGTTGAACTCTGGCGTCTGCTCCTGCCCGTTGTTCACCAGTTTCGCCATGGCCCACAGCAGGTTGGCGATTTCCTGTGGTTTAAAGTTCGCTTTCTGTGCGTTCACGAGGGGCAGCAGCACGGCCACGGCCCCTTTGAGCCATGGCGTCAGCTCCTGTCCGTTGTCCACCAGTTTCGCCATGGCCCACAGCAGGTTGGCGATATGCTGTGGAATAAATTGGTCTTTCTGTGCGTTCACCAGGGGTAACAACGATGCCACAGCCTCGTTGAGCTCTGGTGTCTGCTCCTGCCCGTTGTTCACCAGTTTCGCCATGGCCCACAGCAGGTTGGCTATTTCCTGTGGTTTAAAGTTAGCTTTCTGTGCGTTCACGTGGGTCAACAGCGCGGACAAGGCTTCTTTGAGTCCCAGTGTCCGCTCCTGCCCGTTGTCCACCAGTTTCGCCATGGCCCAAAGCAGGTTGGCAATATGCTGAGGAATAAATGGGTCTTGCTGTGCGTGCATGTGGGGCAACAGTGCGGCCACAGCCTCGTGGAGCCCTGGTTTTCGCTCCGGCCCGTTGTCCACCAGTTTTGCCATGGCCCACAGTAGGTTGGCGACACCCTGGGCACCAATATAGCTGGTTTCAGCTTTTTGGTTGCACTTGAATATTATTGCATCAAGTAGCGTTGACAATAAGGCAACTTGAGTATGCTTAACACGCTTATCAATTGGGTTATGGGGGGTAAAAACACCCGCTGAAGTAAATGAGTGCAGTGTTGTCGTCAGGCTTCGCCAATTCCAGCTCCGTGTTGCTGTGAAATTTTTCAGCAAACGCATCAGCTGGCTTTGTTCCGCTCGATTTAACGGTCTTTTAGCAGCTGATGTGTATTTTTTAATTGAACTGGCATATCGACCGTGATTTCTCCCATCATAGCGATGACCGAAACGACCCGATTTACTCACCAGATCATACATTACTTCTTGTTTAATGAGGGCATTGAAATCTTGAGCAGAGTTCACTGAGCGGAACATTAGATTTTGAGAAGAGCATGCGTCAGAAGAGTGGTAAAATTCGTTACGCTGCGGGGTAGTACGGAGGGGATTATCCCACTGTTCGACGGTGCCATGTCTATATTGCACACGCCTTGAAGAAGCGGCATGGTCATCCGGTCGGTTGTAATCATTATTTGATCTTGTGTATTGGCCACTGATACCAGCAGAGTTTCTATCCATTTATATTTCTTTAATTCATGAAAATATAAAAAGCAGACTGCTGTTTTGTTCAAAAGTTCATTTTGCTGAAATGGCTAACTGGATGTTGGTTTTCTTCCTCTTTGTCGGTTTACCGGTTTGCTCCTCTGAATGTTCTTTCACAGTCAAGTAACCGTGATCTGAGGGTTGCCTGGCTTTAATAGCAGTAACTTATGCCTCATCTGCCCACGTTCATTTAAGTGATACAGAGCCATGTCCCTGTGGCTGGCAGCCTATCCTGGTTTTTATTTGATCAATGTATGGTTTCATTAAATCCTGATTCAAGAACCTGTTAACCGGAATTTCAATGACCTCAAATCCTGCTTTTTGCAACAGTGCGATTTTAAGCAGTGTCGAACCATTCCTGGTATTGAAATCACCACCCACGTAATGAAAGGGCCCCTGAACTTCAATCACCATATTGTGATCTGGCAGTAGCAGGTCAACCGGAGGTAATGAATTCAGACTCTTTTCTTCTTCAATCCTCAAAGATGGAATGCATGATTGGAGTTGATTGCGGAAGTCGGATTGACGTTTTGAAACGATTGCATGGTAATGGGGGACGAACGGACACGGCCTCCCAAGCCAACTTGCGGCCATCGCAATGGTGTATTGATCCTCTTCATTGACCGGGGATGTATTTTCCAGGCGAATAAACAGGTCATCCATGTGCTTTTCCAGCACGTTACCTTTACTGGTATTGGGAACCAGAGATAACCTGGCACAGCATACCATTACTCCCCAAAGCGACATCAATATCGCTTGCTGAGAAAACTGAGGGTTGCCACTGATTCGGTCGACAAGCGATTTGAACGTGGAGGTGACCATGTTCAGCTCAATGAGTTCGCCAAGACTCGCCATGGCCCACAGCAGGTTGGCGATATCCTGGGCATTACATTGGTTTTTCTGTGCCTTCACGAGAGGCAACAGCGCCGTCAAGGCCTCATTGAACTCTGGTGTCTGCTCCTGCCCGTGGTCCACAAGTTTCGCCATGGCCCACAGCAGGTTGGCGATCTCCTGTGGTCTTAAGTTAGCTTTCTGTGCGTTCACGCGAGGCAACAGTGCGGCCACGGCCTCTTTGAGTCCTGGTGTCTGTTTGTGCACTTTGTCCGCCAGTTTCGCCATTGCCCACAGCAGGTTGGCGATATGCTGAGCAATAAATGGGTCTTTCTGTGCGTTCACGTGGGGCAACAGCGCAGTCACCGCCTCTTTGAACTCTGGTGTCCAGGTCTGTCCGTTGTCGACGAGTTTTGCCATGGCCCACAGCAGGTTGGTGATTTCCTGTGGGTTAAAATTAGCTTTCTGTGCGTTCACGTGGGGTAGCAGAGCGACTATAGCCTCGTTGAACTCTGGTGTCCGCTCTTGCCCGCTGCCTACCAGTTTCGCCATGGCCCAAAGCAGGTTGGCGATATGATGGAGATTAAAGTGGTCTTTCTGTGCGTTCACCCGGGGCAGCAGTGCGGCCACGGCCTCTTTAAGCCCTTGTGCCCGCTCCAGCCCGCTGCCCACCAGTTTCGCCATGGCCCACAGCAGGTTGGCGATTTCCTGTGGTTTAAAGTGAGCTTTCTGTGCGTTCACGTGGGGCAACAGCGCGGCCACGGCCTCTTTGAGCCCTGGTGTCTGATCCTGCCCGTTGCCCACCAGTTTCGCCATGGCCCACAGCAGGTTGGCGATTTCCTGTGGTTTAAAGTGAGCTTTCTGTGCGTTCACGTTGGGCAACAGCGCGGCCACGGCCTCGTTGAGTTCTGGTGTCAGCTCCTGGCCGTTGGCCACCAGTTTCGCAATGGCCCACAGCAGGTTGGCGATTTCCTGTGGTTTAAAGTGAGCTTTCTGTGCGTTCACGTGGGGCAACAGCGCGGCCACAGCCTCGTTGAGCTCTGGTGTCCGCTCCTGCCCGTTGTCCACCAGTTTCGCCATGGCCCACAGCAGGTTGGCGATTTCCTGTGGTTTAAAGTGAGCTTTCTGTGCGTTCACGTGAGGCAACAGCGCGGCCACAGCCTCGTTGAGCTCTGGTCTCTGCGCCTGCCCGTTGTTCGCCAGTTTTGCCATGGCCCACAGCAGGTTGGCGATTCCCCGGGCATCAATATCCCTGGCTTCAGGTTTTTGGTTGCAGTTAAATATTATTGCATCAAGTAGCCTTGACAATAAGGCAGCTTGTGTAAGCTTAACACGCTCATCCATGGGTTTATGAGGGGTAAAAACACCTGCCGAAGTGAATGAGTGAAGTGTTGTCGTCAGACTTCGCCAATTCCAGCTTTGCGTTGCGTTAAAATTTTTCAGGAAACATATCAGCTGGCTTTGTTCCGCTCGATTTAACGGTCTTTTAGCAGCTGACGTGTATTTTTTAATTGAACTGGCATATTGACCGTGATGTCTCCCATCATAGCGATGACCGATCCGAGCAGATTGATTCACCAGACCATCCATTATTTCCTGTTTGATGAGGTTATTAAAATCCTGAGCGCGGTTTACTGAACGGCGCTGTAGATTTTGAGAAGAGCATGTGGCGGAAGAATAGTAAAATTCATTACGTACCGGGGCTGTGCGGGGGGGATGACCCCACTGTCTGACTGTGGCATGTCTGTATCGCCCACGCCGTGAAGAAGCGGCGTGTTCATTCGGTCGGTTGTAATCATTACCTGATCTTGCGTATTGACCACTGATACCAGCAGAGCTTCTATCCATAATTATATTTCATTAATTCATGAAAATATAAAAAGCAGACTGCGGTTCTGCTCAGAAGTTCATTTTGCTGAAGTATCTATAAACATAAACGGTTGGGAAAACACCTCTACTCCTGATGCCATTAGTCCGTTATTTGCAAATCATCCGGGGCGAGATGTATGGGCAACAGGTGTTCAACGCTGGCATTCCTTCCCGGAATGTGAAAGAGGTTCTTGAGTCATGATGTGAGGAAGGCAATTACTGGCTGTTTGTTTTCTTCCTCTTTGTGGGTTTACCGGGTTGCTCCCCTGAATGTTCTTCGGCAGTTAAGTAACCGGGATCTGAGGGTTGCCTGCCTTTATCAGGTGTAACGTATGCCTCATCTGCCCACCTTCTTTTAAGTGATAGAGAGCCATGACGTTGTGGTGGGATGCCTACCCTGGCCTTTATTTGATCAATACATCGTTTCATTGAATCCCGGTTCCAAAGCATGTTAATCGGGATTTCAATGACCTCAAATCCTGATTTTTGCAGCAATGCGATTTTAAGCAGAGTAGAACCATTCCTGGTTTTGAAATCACCACCCACATAATGAGACGGTCCCTGAACTTCAATCACCATGTTATGATCTGGCAGAAGCAGGTCAACCGGCGGTAGTGAGTTCAGATTCTTTTCTTCTTCAATCTTCAACGATGGAATGCGTGATTGGAGTTGATCGCGGAAGTCGGATTGAGGTTTTGAAATGGTTGTCTGGTAATGGGGGACGACTGGACTCGCTCTTCCAAGCCAACTTGCGGCCATGGCAATGATGGATTGTTCTTCTTCATTGTTTGGGGAGGTATTTTCCAGGCGAGTAAACAGGTCATCCATGTGCTTTTCAAGCACGTTATTTTTATTGGCATTGGAGACCAGAGACAACCTGGCACAGCAAACCATTACTCCCCAGAGAGACATCAAAATCACTTGCTGAGAGAGCTGAGGGTTTTCACTGATTCGGTAGACAAGCGATTTGAACGTAGAGGTAACCACATTCAGCTCAACGAACTCACCCAGTTTTGCCATGGCCCACAGCAGGTTGGCGATATGCTGAGGAATAAATTGGTCTTTCTGTGCGTTCATGTGGGGCAAAAGTGCGGCCGCGGTCTCGTTGAGTACTGGTGTCTGCTCCTGCCCGCTGTCCAACAGTTTCGCCATGGCCCAAAGCAGATTGGCGATTTCCTGTGGATTAAAGTTAGCTTTCTGTGCGTTCATGTGGGGCAAAAGTGCGGCCGCGGTCTCGTTGAGTACTGGTGTCTGCTCCTGTCCGCTGTCCACCAGTTTCGCCATGGCCCACAGCAGGTTGGTGATTTCCTGTGGTTTAAAGTTAGCTTTCTGTGCGTTCACGTGGAGCAACAGCCTGGCCACGGCCTCTTTGAGCCCTGATGTCTGCTCTTGCCCGTTGTCCATCCGTTATCTTCAAAACATCCGGGGCGAAATTCAGGGGCAACAGGTCTTCAACGCTGGTAGAACTTTACTTGAATGTGAAAACGGTTCCTGGGGCGAAGGGAGGGGATTACTGGCTGTTTTTTCTCTTCCTCTTTGCTGGTTTGCCGGTTTGTTCTTTTAAATGTTCTTGGGCAGTTAAGTAGACGTGATCTGAGGGTTGCCTGTCATCAGCAGTAACGTATGAATCATCTGCCCACCTTCTTTTAAGTGATACAGAGCCATGCCCTTGTGGCGGGAAGCCTAGCCTGGTCTTTATTTGATCAATGTATGGTTTCATTAAATCCTGACTCAAGAGCATGTTAACCGGAATTTCAATGACCTCAAATCCTGCTTTTTGCAACAGTGCGATTTTAAGCAGAGTCGAACCATTCCTGGTTTTGAAATCACCACCCACGAAATGTGACGGTCCCTGAATTTCAATCACCATGTTGTGATCTGGCAGTAGCAGGTCAACCGGAGGCAATGAGTTCAGACTCTTTTCTTCTTCAATCCTCAAAGATGGAATGCATGATTGGAGTTGATCGCGGAAGTCGACCTGGGTTTTTGAAATGTTTGTCTGGTAATGGAGGACGACTGGACACGTTCTGCCAAGCCAAATGGCGGCCAGGGCAATAATGGATTGTTCCTCTTCATTGTCTGGGAATGTATTTTCCAGGCGAGTAAACAGGTCATCCATGTGCTTTTCAAGCACGTTAATGTTATTGGTATTGGAGAACAGAGACAATCTGGCATAGCATACCATTATTCCCCAGAGAGACATCAATATGGCTTTCTGAGAGAGCTGAGGGTTTTCACTGATTCGGTAGACCAGCGACTCGAACGTGGATGTAACCACGTTCAACTCAACGAGCTCACCCAGTTTCGCCATGGCCCACAGCAAGTTGGCGATGTGCTGAGGAATAAATTGGTCTTTGTTTGCGTTCACGTGGGGCAACAGCGCGGCCACGGCATCGTTGAACCCTGGTGACCACTTCTGCCCGTTTTCCACCAGTTTCGCCATGGCCCACAACAGGTTGGCAATTTCCTGAGGTTTAAAGTTAGCTTTCTGTGCGTTCACGAGGAGCAACAGTGCGGCCACGGCCTCTTTGAGTTCTGGTGTCTGCTCCTGCCCGTTGTCCACCAGTTTCGCCATGGCCCACAGCAGGTTGGCAATTTCCTGAGGTTTAAAGTTAGCTTTCTCTGGGTTCACTTGTGGCAACAGCACGGCCACGGCCTCTTTGAGTTCTGGTGTCTGCTCCTGCCCGTTGTCCACCAGTTTCGCCGTGGCCCACAGCAGGTTGGCGATACCCTGTGGTGTAAAGTTAGCTTTCTGTGCGTTCACGTGGGGCAACAGGGCGGCCACGGCCTCGTTGAGTTCTGGTGTTTGCTCCTGCCCGTTGTCCACCAGTTTCGCCATGGCCCACAGCAGGTTGGCGTTACCCTGTGGTGTAAAGTTAGCTTTCTGTGCGCTCACGTGGGGCAACAGTGCGGCCACAGCCTCTTTGAGCCCTGGTGTCAACTCATGCCTGTTATCCACCAGTTTCGCCATGGCCCACAGCAGATTGGCAATTTCCTGTGGTTTAAAGTTGGTTTTCTGTGCGTTCACGGGGGGCAACAGCACGGCCATGGCCTCTTTAAGTTCTGGTGTCTGCTCCTGCCCGTTGTCCACCAGTTTCGCCATGGCCCACATCAGATTGGCGATTTCCTGTGGATTAAAGTTAGCTTTCTGTGCGTTCACGAGGAGCAACAGTGCGGCCACCGCCTCTTTGAGTTCTGGTGTCTGCTCGTACCCGTTGTCCACCAGTTTTGCCATGGCCCACAGCAGGTTGGCGATACCCTGGGCATTAAGCTGGTCTTTCTGTGCGTTCACGTGGGGCAACAGCGCGGCCACGGCCTCTTTGAGTTCTGGTGTCTGCTCCTGCCCGTTGTCCACCAGTTTCGCCATGGCCCACAGCAGGTTGGCAATTTCCTGAGGTTTAAAGTTAGCTTTCTGTGCGTTCACGAGGAGCAACAGTGCGGCCACGGCCTCTTTGAGTTCTGGTGTCTGCTCCTGCCCGTTGTCCACCAGTTTCGCCATGGCCCACAGCAGGTTGGCAATTTCCTGAGGTTTAAAGTTAGCTTTCTGTGCGTTCACGAGGAGCAACAGTGCGGCCACGGCCTCTTTGAGTTCTGGTGTCTGCTCCTGCCCGTTGTCTACCAGTTTCGCTATGGCCCATAGCAGGTTGGCGATACCCTGTGGTGTAAAGTTAGCTTTCTCTGGGTTCACTTGTGGCAACAGCACGGCCACGGCCTCTTTGACCTGCGGTGTCCGCTCCTGCCCGTTGTCCACCAGTTTCGCCGTGGCCCATAGCAGGTTGGCGATTTCCTGTGGATTAAAGTTAGCTTTCTGTGCGTTCACGTGGGGCAACAGTGCGGCCACAGACTCTTTGAGCCCGGGTGTCAACTCATGCCTGTTATCCACCAGTTTCGCCATGGCCCACAGCAGATTGGCAATTTCCTGTGGTTTAAAGTTGGTTTTCTGTGCGTTCACGAGGAGCAACAGTGCGGCCACGGCCTCTTTGAGTTCTGGTGTCTGCTCCTGCCCTTTGTCCACCAGTTTCGCCATGGCCCACAGCAGGTTGGCGATATGCTGAGGAATAAATGGGTCTTTTTGTGCGTTCACGAGGGGCAACAGCGCGACCAAAGCCTTGTTGAGTTCTGGTGTCTGCTCCTGTCCGTTGTCCGCCAGTTTCGCCATGGCCCACAGCAGGTTGGCGACACCCTGGGTATCAATATCCCTGGCTTGAGGTTTTTGGTTGCACTTGAATATTATTGCATCAAGTAGCGTTGACAGTAAGGCAACTTGAGTATGCTTAACACGCTCCTCCATGGGGTTATGAGGGGTAAAAACACCTGCTGAAGTCAATGAATGAAGTGTTGTCGTCAGGCTTCGCCAATTCCAGCTCCGTGTTACGGAAAAATTTTGCAGTAAACGTATCAGCTGGCTTTGTTCGGCTCGATTTAATGGTCTTTTAGACGTTGACGTGTATTTTTTAATTGAACTGGCATATTGACCATGATTTCTCCCATCATAGCGATGACCGAAACGATTCGATTTACTCACCAGGTCATCCATTATTTCCTGTTTGGTGAGAGCATTAAAATCTTGAGCAGGGTTTACAGAACGGCGCAGTAGATATTGAGAAGAGTATGCGGTAGAAGAATGGTAAAATTCATTACGCTCCGGAGCTGTGCGGGGGGGATGACCCCATTGCCTGACTGTGGCATGTCTATATCGCCCACGCCTTGAGGAGGCGGCATGGTCATCCGGTCGGTTGTAATCATTATTTGATCTTGTGTATTGACCACTGATACCAGCAGAGTTTCTATCCATAACTATATTTCATTAATTCATGGGAATATAAAAAGCAGACTGCTTTTCTGTTCAGAAGTTCATTTTGCTGGAATGTTGATAAATGTAATCAGTGGGAGGAACTCATCTGCTCCTGATGTCACCCATCCGTTATCTTCAAAGCATCCGGGGCGAAATTCAGGGGCAACAGGTCTTCAACGCTGGTAGAACTTTACTTGAATGTGAAAACGGTTCCTATTTGATCAATGTATGGTTTCATTAAATTCTGATTCAAAAGCTTGTTAACCGGAATTTCAATGACCTCAAATCCTGCTTTTTGCAACAGTGCGATTTTCAGCAGAGTTGAACCATTCCTGGTTTTGAAATCACCACCCACGTAATGAAAGGGCCCCTGAACTTCAATCACCATGTTGTGATCTGGCAGTAGCAGGTCAACCGGAGGCAATGAGTTCAGACTCTTTTCTTCTTCAATCTGCAAAGAGGGAAAGCATGATTGGAGTTGATCGCGAAAGTCGCCCTGGGTTTTTGAAATGTTTGTCGGGTAATGGGGGACGAATGGACACGCTCTCCCAAGCCAACTTGCGGCCATGGCAATGATGCGTTGATCCTCTTCATTGTCTGAGGATGTATTTTCCAGACGAGTAAACAGGTCATCCATGTGCTTTTCAAGCCAGTTATTGTTATTGGAGTCCAAAGACAATCTGGCACAGCAAACCATCACTCCCCAGAGAGACATCAATATGTCTTGCTGTGAGAGCTGAGGGTTTTCACTGATTTGGTAAACAAGCGATTCGAACATAGAGGTCACCAGGTTCAGCTCAACGAACTCACCCAGTTTCGCCGTGGCCCACAGAAGGTTGGCAATACCCTGTGCACTAAACTGGCCTTTCTGTGTGTTCACGAGGAGCAGTAGCGCGGCCACGGCCTCTTCGAGTTCTGGAGTCCACTCATGCCCGTTGCCCACCAGTTTCGCCATGGCCCACAGCAGGTTGGCGATATGCTGGGCATTAAACAGGTCTTTCTGTACGTTCACGTGTTGCAGCAGCGCAGACACGGCCTTGTTAAACTCTGGTGTCCGCTCTTGCCCGCTATCCACCAGTTTCGCCATGGCCCACAGCAGGTTGGCGATACCCTGGGCATCAAATTGGTCCTTCTGTGCGTTCACGTGGGGCAACAGCGCGGCCACGGCCTTGTTGAGCCCTGGTGTCTGCTCTTGTCCGTTGTCCACCAGTTTCGCCATGGCCCACAGCAGGTTGGCGATTTCCTTTGGTTTAAAGTTAGCTTTCTCTGGGTTCTTCACTTGTGGCAACAGCACGGCCACGGCCTTTTTGAGCTGCGGTGTCCGTTCCTGCCCGTTGTCCACCAGTTTCGCCGTGGCCCATAGCAGGATGGCGATTTCCTGTGGTTTAAAGTTAGCTTTCTGTGCGTTCACGAAGGGCAACAGCGTGGCCACGGCCTCTTTGAGCTGTGGTGTTCGCTCCAGCCTCTTATCAACCAGTTTCGCCATGGCCCAGAGCAGGTTGGCGATTTCCTGTGGTTTAAAGTTAGCTTTATGTGCGTTCACATCGGCCAATAACCTGGCCACGGCCTCATTGAGTTCTGGCGTCTGTTCCTGCCCGTTGTCCACCAGTTTCGCCATGGCCCAGAGCAGGTTGGCAATATGCTGAGGAATAAATTGGTCTTTCTGTACGTTCACGTGGGATAAAAGCGCGGCCACAGTCTCTTTGAGCCCTGGTGTTTGCTCCTGCCCGTTGTCTACCAGTTTCGCCATAGCCCATAGCAGGTTGGCGATACCCTGTGGTGTAAAGTTTGCTTTCTGTGCGCTCACGTGGGGCAACAGCGCAGCCACCGCCTCGTTGAACTCCGGTGTTCGCTTTTGCCTGTTGTCCACCAGTTTCGCCATGGCCCACAGCAGGTTGGTGATACCCTGTGGTGTAAAGTTTGCTTTCTGTGCGCTCACGTGGGGCAACAGTGCGGCCTCGGCACCGTTGAGCTCCGGTGTTTGCTCCTGCCCGTTGTCCACCAGTTTCGCCATGGCCCACAGCAGGTTGGTGATTTCCTGTGGGGTAAAGTTAGCTTTCTGTGCGTTCACGTGGGGCAGCAGCGCGGCCACGGCCTCGTTGAGTTCTGGTGTCTGTTCCTGCCCGTTCTCCAGCAGTTTTGCCATGGCCCACAGCAGATTGGCGATATGCTGAGGAGTAAATTGGTTTTTTCTTGCGTTCACGTGGGGCAATAGTGCGGCCACAGCCTCTTTGAGCCCTGGTGTCAACTCATGCCTGTTATCCACCAGCTTCGCCAGGGCCCAAAGCAGGTTGGTAATGCCCTGGGCATTAAATTGGTCTTTCTGTGCTTTCACGTGGGGCAACAGTGCGGCCACGGCCTCTTTGAGCCCTGGCGTCCACTCCTGTCCGTTATCCACCAGTTTCGCCATGGCCCACAGCAGGTTGGCAATGCCCTGGGCTTTAAATTGGTCTTTCTGTGCGTTTACGAGGGGCAACAGCGCGGCCATGGTCTCTTTGAGTTCTGGTGTTTGCTCCTGCCCGTTGTCCACCAGTTTCGCCATGGCCCACAGCAAGTTGGCAATTTCCTGTGGTTTAAAGTTAGCTTTTTGTGCGTTCACGTCTGGCAATAGCCTGGCCACGGCCTCATTGAGCCCTGGTGTCCGCTTCTGCCTGTTGTCCACCAGTTTTGCCATGGCCCAGAGCAGGTTGGCGATACCCTGAGCATTGAATAGGTCTTTCTGTGTGTTCACATGGGACAAAAGTACAGCCATAGCCTCGCTGAACTCTTGTGTTCGCTTCTGCCCGCTGTCCACCAGTTTCGCCATAGCCCACAGCAGGTTGGCGATTCCCCGGGCATCAATATACCTGGCTTGAGGTTTTTGGTTGCAGTTAAATATTATTGCATCCAGTAGCGTTGACAATAAGTTAGCTTGAGTAAGCTTTACATGCTCATCCATGGGGTTATGAGGGGTAAAAACACCTGCTGAAGTAAACGAGTGCAGTGTTGTCGTCAGGCTTCGCCAATTCCAGCTCCGCGTTGCTGTGAAATTTGGCAGCAAACGCATCAGCTGGCTTTGTTCCGCTCGATTTAACGGTCTTTTAGCAGCTGACGTGTATTTTTTAATTGAACTGGCATATCGACCGTGATGCCTCCCATCATAGCAATGACCGAAACGATAAGATTTACTTACCAGATCATCCATTATTTCCTGCTTGATGAGCGTATTAAAATCTTTAGCAAGGTTTACTGAACGGCGCTGTAGATGTTGAGAAGGGCATGCGTCAGAAGAACGGTAAAATTTATTACGCCCCGGGGTAGTGCGTGGGGTATTATCCCACTGTCTGACTGTGCCATGTCTATATTGCACACGCCTTGAAGAAGCGGCATGGTCATTCGGTTGGTTGTAATCATTATCTGATCTTGCATATTGACCACTGGCACCAGCAGAACTTCTATCCATAATTACATTTCATTAATTCATGAAAATATAAAAAGCAGACTGCTGTTTTGTTCAAAAGTTCATTTTGCTGAAATGTCTATAAATAGCTAACCATATGAAATCACATATTTCTGACTCCTTGTTCAGGCACTCCCGGCAACTGCTCCTGCGTTTCTCTAGCTCCTGCATCCATGCAGTCGTGCTTCGTTACAACTCCGGTCACATAGCTACGGCTATGCTCCCTCCGTTGTGCCTCGCATAGCACCTGCCCAAGTAGCCAGAAATATGTGATTCCATATGGCCAGCTACTTAGACGTAAACGGTTGAGGAAACACATCTACTCCTGATGCCATCAATCCGTTATTTGCAAATCATCCGGGGCGAGATGTATGGGCAACAGGTGTTCAACACTGGCATTCCTTCCCGGTATGGGAAAAAGGTTCTTGCGTCATGATACTAGGAGGCTGAACGAGAATAGACTGCCCTACTGCGGTGGCAGCAAATTGGTCTAAAAAGTCGGAAATTTTTAGCAAATAGAACCACTATTCACTAAAAATTTCCGACTTTTTATCCTCAATTTTCTGCCATCCTCGCTACGGGCGCTATTCTCGGTCAGCCTCCTAGGAAGGCAATTACTGGTTGTTTGTTTTCTTCCTCTTTGCTGGTTTGCCGGTTTGCTCCTCTGAATGTTCTTCGGCAGTCAAGTAACCGTGATCTGAGGGTTGCCCGCCTTTATCAGCCGTAACGTATGCTTCATCTGCCCACCTTCTTTTAAGTGATACAGAGCCATGCTCCTGTGGCGGGATGCCTGTCCTGGTCTTTATTTGATCAATGTATGGTTTCATTAAATCCTGATTCCAAAGCATGGTAACCGGAATTTCAATGACCTCAAATCCTGCTTTTTGCAACAGTGCGATTTTCAGCAGAGTCGAACCATTCCTGGTGTTGAAATCACCACCCACGTAATGAAACGGTCCCTGAACTTCAATCACCATGTTGTGATCTGGCAGTAGCAGGTCAACCGGAGGCAGTGAGTTCAGACTCTTTTCTTCTTCAATCCTCAAAGATGGAATAGAAGATTTGAGTTGATCACGGAAGTCGACCTGGGTGTTTGAAATATTTGTGTGGTAATGGGGGACGACCGGACACGCTCTGCCAAGCCAACTGGCGGCCTGGGCAATGGTGCGTTGACCCTCTTCATTGTGCAGGAATGTATTTTCCAGACGGTTAAACAGGTCATCCATGTGCTTTTCAAGCATGTGATTTTTATTGGCAGTGGAGACCAGAGACAGCCTGGCACAGCAGACCATTATTCCCCAGAGAGACATCAATATGGCTTTCTGAGAGAGCTGAGGGTTTTCACTGATTCGGTAGACCAGCGACTCGAACGTGGATGTAACCACGTTCAACTCAACGAGCTCACCCAGTTTCGCCATGGCCCACAGCAGGTTGGCAATAGCCTGGGCATTAAATTGGCCTTTCTGTGCGTTCACGAGGGGCAACAGCGTGGCCAGGGCCTCTTTGAGCTCTGGTGTCTGCTCCTGCCCGTGGTCCAACAGTTTCGCCATGGCCCACAGCAGGTTGGCAATACCCTGTGGTTTAAAGTTAGCTTTCTGTGCGTTCACGTGGGGCAACAGCGCGGCCACGGCATCGTTGAGCCCTGGTGACCACTTCTGTCCGTTGTCCACCAGTTTCGCCATGGCCCACAGCAGGTTGGCGGTTTCCTGTGGTTTAAAGTTGGCTTTCTGTGCGTTTACATGGGGCAACAGCGTGGCCACGGCCTCTGTGAGTGGTGTCCTCTCCTGCCCGTTGTTCACCAGTTTCGCCATGGCCCACAGCAGGTTGGCAATATGTTGAGGATTAAATTGGTCTTTCTGTGCGTTCACATGGGGCAACAGTGCGGCCACGGTCTCGTTGAGTTCTGGTGTCTGCTCGTGCCCGTTGTCCACCAGTTTCGCCATGGTCCACAGCAGGTTGGCGATACCCTGGGCATCAAATTGGTCCTTCTGTGCGTTCACATGGGGCAACAGCGCAGCCACGGCTTCTTTGAGCTCTGGTGTCGGCTCCTGCCCGTTGTCCACCAGTTTTGCCATGGCCCACAGCAGGTTGGCGATTTCCTGTGGGTTAAAATTAGCTTTCTGTGCGTTCACGTGGGCTAGCAGAGCGACCACAGCCCCGTTGAACTCCGGTGTCCGCTCCTGCCCGCTGCCGACCAGTTTCGCCATGGCCCACAGCAGGTTGCTAATATGCTGAGGAATAAATGAGTCTTTCTGCACGTTCACGAGGGGCAACAGCGCGGCCACGGCCTCTTTGAGCCCTGGTGTCCGGTGCTGCCTGTTGTCCACCAGTTTCGCTATGGCCCAAAGCAGGTTGGCGATACCCTGGGCATCAAATTGGTCTTTCTGTGCGTTCACGTGGGGCAATAGCACGGCCAAGGCCTCTTCGAGCCCTGATGTCGGCTCCTGTCCGTTGTCCAGCAGTTTCGCCATGGCCCACAGCAGGTTGGCGATATGCTGAGGAGTAAATTGGTTTTTCTGTGCGTTCACGAGGGGCAACAGCACGGCCACGGCCCCGTTGAGCCCTGGTGTTCGCTCCTGCCCGTTGTCCACCAGTTTCGCCATGGCCCATAACAGGTTGGTGATTCCCTGGGCATTAAGTTGGTCTTTCTGTTCGTGCACGAGGGGCAACAACGCGGCCACGGCCAGGTTGAGTTCTGGTGTACGCTCCTGGCCGTTGCCCACCAGTTTCGCCATGGCCCACAGCAGGTTGGCGATATGCTGAGGTATAAATTGGTTTTTCTGTGCGTTCACGAGGGGCAACAGCACGGCCACGGCCCCGTTGAGCCCTGGTGTTCGCTCCTGCCCGTTGTCCACCAG
>NZ_JBLYZG010000088.1:0-16275 GCF_049310245.1 Endozoicomonas sp. ALB115
GGACCTACAGATGTGCGGAAATCGCGTTATATCATGCGCTTGGCAAGTTACCTGAACCGGAAATGACCCACAGATTTTACTGACGAGGCAATAATTTAGAGTAATTTGGCCTATTGTAATTGCCCTGAAATATACCTAACGATCTGGGTCCCGGATAATGAACTTATTTTGTCTGTGTTCCAAAAAAAAGGCATATATCAGCCCGAATCTTTATCCATCGAAAAAAGAAACAGGTAAAGCCGTTCCAACGTGGAATTATTCTGTCGTCCACGTTAGAGGACGAGTATTTTTCAAGCATGAAAGCAACTGGATCTTGCAACTTCTCAACAAGATTTCTGACTTTCATGAACTAAACCAAAACCTTCCCTGGTCAGTTTCAGATGCACCAGCAGAGTTCACTAAGAAACTGGTAAATGCTGTTGTGGGCTTGGAATTCGTTATTGATGATATAGTCGGCAACTTCAAGTTGAGTCAAAACAAAACAGCATCAGATTATTCAGGTGTAGTAAATGGCTTGGCAAGTTCAAAGAACAGTTCAGACATTTCTGTGGCCAGGCAAATGCAACAGTCAACATGTAGCTAACGAGTCAGTCAAGCAGATGGCACCAAGCGTGCCGTCTGCTTAGCTTGGCAATGCTCGATAAAATACCAATGGACCAGATCATTTCAGCCATGAGTGATTACTACATTTTACATTTTCGTTGCAGGATGACAAACTCCTTGCCCCATCCCAACAATCATTTCCTATGCACCAGATTCTCAGGGGGGCAAAAAACAATTCACTGTCTATCAAAGTATTTACTTTCTAAGATGGTTTCATAAGAAAAGCACGAAAGGTGAAGATATGAAGTCCATCCGCGTGATGTGTACTATCCAGGAGGGCTCTCTTGGGTATAGCAAAATCAAGCAACTGGAATCCTCCATAAAAGATATATACCAAAAGCACTTTGGTCCTGACTATAAACTGGTGTTTATGTGGTTAACCTTGCCCTATGGTCAGGCCTATCTGGCTGGCAAGTTGTCTTCCGCATCCAGTGTACAACTGCCCGTGCAAGATGGCCTGCCAGCGTCCAGGCGGCACCCTTTTATGTCGGAAGTGTGTGCTAAATGGCAGGAGATTACCGGTTGCACACAGGATCAGATTATTTTGGCATCCAGTGATTTTACCGAATCGGAAAAGTTTCAGCGGGGTTTGGTCAATCGATTCAAACCGTCCAAACGTAAATCGACCATGTTGAAAATGCTGATGCGCTTTATGATGGGGCGTTTTAAGAAAGGCTATTACAACACCAGTGTTACGTTATAAAAATAAATCAAGGATAGCGCTATGCCACTGTACACTGTTACCACACCAAAAAGCTTACCGAACTCTAGGCGTGTTGAATTAGCTAACTTGATCATGAATGTTCATTGCGGCCTCACAGGTGCTCCGGAAACATTTGTAAACGTGATGTTTTGGGAAAATGCCACGTTAAACGACGGCGTTGCCATGCATGTTTATGGTGGTATACGAAAAGGTCGAACCGCTGAGATGCGAGAAACATTACAAAAGGAAATGTCCAGACGCGTCTGCCAATTGATGATACTCACAGACAAAGAGCTGGAAACAGACATGTTTGAAATGCCTGCCCAATGGATCATGGAAGGTGGAGAGATCTTACCCGAACCCGGGGAAGAGCACTTGTGTGAGTGGCTGCAAAACGGGCACGGGACTGAACATAATCAGAAAGCGTTCATTTGATCATAGCTCTTGAATGATTTCAGATAGCGAGATAGCACCTCTGGATCAAAAGTCCGAAAAACACGGGTTATTAATGCGCCATTTTCAAGGGATTGAGCGATAGGCTCAGGTAATGGGCTGTCAGCATAGACTGACAGATGCTCAGGAAAGTAAGCCAGTGCAGCTTGATCATCCAAATATTGCAGAACCTGATAGAGATGCCCTGTTTCCAGGCCCTTCTCGGGTTGAACCAGTATTCTGGACAACTCACAAGCTGCCACTCTGAGACTTTCTACTGATACGGTACCGTTTCGAGAAGTCTTGCTGCCAATAACATCCAGCTCTTCTGGTGATAATCCCATGGCTATGCCAATCGCATGCCAGTTATGGCTTAATGGCAAACATCTCAAAAAATCCATAGTCAGCGGTTCTGAACCGGCCATCTCTGTGGAGATGCCATCCTCCTGCCAACAGAGTGATTTGACTGCTGGCGGCTGTATGTCCTTTAAATGATGAAACTCAGAATAAAGCTTACTGTTTTTTATGAAAAGATCCGATAATTCCTTATCAAGACCACAGGATTTCGCAGCGACCATCGAAGCATAGGCAATGTGCCCTGCTGTGAGTTTTGGCAGGCAATGTTCTGCTTCACGGAGTAATCGTGAAATATTGCTATAACAGGGCTCGTGTTTACCAACTCTACTGAGAATTTTCTGGTTTATGTGCACTGGTAAATCAAGAGCCTGGCTGAAGGATTCAGCATCTATTCCTATGGTTGCAAGATCATAGCCCAGACGAGCTATCCGGAAGTCCCATTCGCGTTTATTGCTGGTACCATGAGGCTCAGAATGCCCTTGCAGGGATTGAATCAAGCGATGCGCGGAACTTATGGCCAGAAGTTCAGGAACGGTGATTATTTTTACCAGCTCTCTGGTACTGATACTCCCCCCTTTAATATCCAGAATTTTCTTGAACAGAAGGTTGGTTGAGAAGCCCAGTGAGTGTACGGATTCTTGTTGTAAACCCTGCAACACCATTAACTCCGGGTATCCAGCTGCAAATGCCAGGACTGCGGTTGGAACATAGTAAAGATAGGGATCTTTACGGAAGATCTGGCACAACTTGAAAAAGTCCAGTTCATGATTCAGGGCCGCATCAGTATCTGGAGCCTGCACGCTGTACGGCCATTCTGTAAGCCTCCCATTCTGATCCTTTGCAATAGCAGACTTTTCATGAAAGAACTGATACAGATCAAGGGCAATACCGAACTTTTCGCAGTGCAGTTCAGCCAGGTCGAGCCTGGAAATACCCGCCAGCATCGTCAGCAGTGTTTCATGGGTGATCGTCATTTTTTCCAGAATTAACCTGCCCTCCTGTTGCCGGGAATACCAGGATAGATAATCAAATTTTTCCTTTTTCAGGCCTTGACGTTCACGCTCCTTGATTTTTTCTTCGATATCCTTTGTGGGTAACCCCAGATAAATGGCAAACAGGAGCTGCTTATCAGGTGTTAGCTCCTCATTAATTTGCGGCAGTAATTGTGACCAGGACACCGGATCATCTAGGTGTGTCTCTGCCATAGGCGTACATTCAGAATCAAGCGTTACATTCCTTGCCGATATGGCGACATCGGTAACAGGCGGTGCCAGCGCCGGTGCCAAGGGATTAGCGCTGGCAGGAGAGACAGACTTTCCGTCAAAAGTAGATTTAGAACAAATACCGACTGAATGCGCTGTTGGTTGAAGACCTTGAGTGCCAATGTCGGAGTTATCAGGTTGGGTAATTATCTGATTTTCCTTTGAAACAATCATCATCCACTCTCATAAATAATAGTTTTTAAAATTTATTGGCAAAGCCTCTGACATCGAATTTTCAACATCTGATGCAATCAGCCGAAACGAGACCGGTGGCGGCATTAAAAATAATTAACCTGGAAATCTATGTTCACGGTTTTAAGACAATAAAATTAACAAGACGTTCATTGTTACTGCAGAAAAGCCAAAAAAGGTCTAATGCACCAATAAACTTCCAGTGAGAAAAATGTGAAAAGTGATCAGTCCCCGGGGAATTGCTGCCGGAGTACTATAAATGCGCTAATACCTGGCAGCCCCCCGGAGGCTGAGCGAAAATAGTCTGCATGGGAAGGACCTTCAGGATGTGGAAGAACCGGTTTCTTAACGGAATTATGAGAGTTTAACAGGGGATGACGGTGGGGAGTCGGTTCTTATACCCAATAAGTGCATACGAACCGACCTTATAACTAGGAGGCTGACCGAGAATAGACTGCCCTACACGGCAACTGCTCCTGCGTTGCTCTAGCTCCTGCATCCATGCAGTCGTGCGGTGGCAGAAAAGTGGTCTAAAAATTCCGTTTTGTTCGGCAAATAGCCCCGCTATTCACCTCACAAAACGAAATTTTTATCCTCAATTTTCTGCCATCCTCGCTACGGGCGCTATTCTCGGACAGGCTCCCAGTTCTATTAGAGAAATGCTATGACAGAACAAGCAAACAAACAGGATCTGTTGTCTATAGAAGACCTCAGCATCGTGTATGAAGTGGATGGTGAATCCACCTACGCGGTCAACGGCTTGAATATCACCCTGAAGCGGGGAGAAACCCTTGGCTTGATCGGCGAAACCGGTGTCGGCAAAACGACAACGGCCCTTGGTATTATGGGCCTGGTGCCTAACCCTCCGGGTCGGGTTGTCAGTGGTAAAGTGGTCTTTGATGGTGAAGACCTGCTGCAAATGCCAAAAGAGAAAATGCGTGGCGTTCGGGGTAATCGGATTTCCATGATTTTCCAGGATCCCATGACCTCTCTGAACCCGGTGATGACAGTCGGGGAGCAGATTGCCGAAGTGATCCTTATCCACGAAGGCGTCAGCAAAAAAGCGTCTTGCCAGAAAGCTGGCGAAATGCTGGAGATGGTGGGCATTCCGGCGGCCCGGGCGGGGGACTTTCTGCACCAGTTTTCCGGCGGTATGAAACAACGGGTAGTGATCGCCATTGCTCTTGCCTGTAACCCGGATCTGCTAATCGCAGATGAGCCGACCACAGCGCTGGATGTCACCATTCAGGCCCAGGTACTGGATCTGATGAAAGATCTGAAAAGCCGTTACAACACTGCGATGATTCTGATCACCCACGACCTGGGGGTTGTTGCCCAGGTGTGCGATAAAGTGGCGATTATGTACGCCGGTGAAGTGGTGGAGAGCGGTGATATTCGCGATGTCTATGAAAATACCAAACACCCTTACACCAGGGGGCTGCTTGGTTCGATTCCCGATCTCGATCACTCGGTTGGACGACTGAACCCCATTAAAGGCATGATGCCGGACCCAACGGACCCACCGGCCGGGTTATCCTGCGGTTGCTGGAAGCCACCGATGGCGACATCCTGTTTGAAGGGCAGAATATTCGCCACTTCAACAAAGATCAGATGCGACGACTGCGTGAAGATATGCAGATTATCTTCCAGGATCCTTTTGCCTCTTTGAACCCCCGGATGACCGCCAGTGAGATCATTGGTGAACCGCTGCTGATTCACAACAAAGTTAAGAATAAGCAGGAGCTGACTGAACGTGTCGCTGAATTAATGGAGCTGGTTGGCCTTAGCCCTCGACTGGTCAACACTTATCCCCATGAGCTGGACGGTGGTAGACGGCAGCGTATTGGTATAGCCCGTGCGCTGGCGCTGAAACCAAAGTTCATTATCTGTGATGAGCCGGTATCGGCGCTGGATGTATCCATTCAGGCGCAGATTCTGAACCTGATGCAGGATCTGCAGGAGCAGCTTGGACTCACTTATATTTTCATTACTCACGATTTATCGGTGGTTAAGCATTTCTCCGATGAAATCGCGGTTATGTACCTGGGGCAGCTGATTGAGAAAGCACCGGCAAGGGATTTGTTCAGCAACCCGACTCACCCTTATACCAGGGCCTTGTTATCGGCTATTCCTTCGATTCATCTGGACCATAAGATGGAACGTGAAGTGCTGCAGGGCGAAATTACCTCACCCATCAACCCGGCACCTGGCTGTCGCTTTGCGCCCCGTTGCAAGTATGCAGCACCCGAGTGCACCTCCAGAGAGATTCACCTTAACGAGATCAATGATGGGCACTTTGTTGCCTGTGCCATAGTCGGGAAAGGGTGACCCTCTTGAAATTTATGAGGTGAAACCAGGGCCTGTTGACGTTTCGTTGCAAGCTCAGCACACAACGAAACGTCAACAGGCCCTGAGCAGACTGCATTAAAGTGCCAAAAAGATTCCGGATAACTTCAACCCGGAAGGAACGTTCTTATTATTTTGTTGTCCATAATTTCCTGACACCGGCATTCATAAATCAGGCATGGATGATCAAATGGACAAAACAACCAATGAAACTATCAACTACCACTCCTTGCCAAATCAAACAATAACCCATTCTTTATTACATCGAGCGGGAGACAAAAGGAAAACATCAGTCTTTCCCGGTGACGTGGCAGCGCCTGAGCAGCCTTCAGCACAGCGATCAAGATTAATAGAACCCCAAAAAGTCCCAACGCCTGACTTAGGACAAAGGACGACAGTCGCCTGTCAAGTTACCTCTCACTTGCAAAGTAATCAATCCACCGCCCGCTCAACGAATCAGGAAGCGGTCCATCAGAGCCTGAGCACCGGCGAGTTCTTTTTTGCCAATACTCCGTTAACCCAACAGCGAATTATTGATCAATTACGCCATGAACAGCCTGCAACGTATTGCATTCGCGCGCTGGATGATCTGGAAAAACATGGCCTGATGCAACAAACCTGGCTAGAGGGCGGCCAATTAAAAAAAGCGGAAGGCCGACTGTTTACGGATGAGTCGATGACCCTGGTGTTTGATCTGACCGCCATGACACCCGGTGATATCGCCAGCTTTAATGACCTTCTTCAGGTGGGACCCAAGTGTAACGATAAACCACTGGGTGACCACATCCGGCGGGTATTTCTGGTCAACCACGGGATGCTGGACGGAAGTAAACCGGCCAACCCCGACCTCTGGCGCAGATTGGGGCAAATGCCGGAAAAGGCCGTACCAGAAGCCGACTGCTATATTGCTGATTCGGTGACCGATGAAACCTTGTTGGCCCAAAAAACCACGGAAGATATCCCGGCCAGTGCTCCCCGCATCACCATCAACTTTGCCACCACCGACCACTGGTACCGCCGACTGTTCGGTGGTATCACCCTCAATGACCGGGGGCAGCTGTTTTTTTCTGATGGCGCCCTGGCTAACCTGAAAGAGAATACCCATCTGGTGTTTAACAACGCACCCTGGGAAGACACTGGCTTCCAGGCAGCCCTGGCAACGGCCATACGGGTTGGCGGATTCACCGCCAACAAGCAATGGGTCCGACTGCCTGAACAGATATCCCTGTCCGTAGCCCATGTCTGTGCCACCGAACTCAATGCCCGGAAAGACCAGACGATCAGCGACAGCACCGTTTTTTGTTCCCAGAGCCCGTTTGTGGTGATTAACGGCAGCTCAATCGAGCGTCTCAAAGGCCATGTGATGGTAGAGGGCACTGCCGTTGTGCAAACGGATATGCTCGCTAATCTGCTGCAAGGTTGCAGGCAACTGGTGCTTACTGGCGAGCTGGATGACAAACAGTGGTTATGGTTATTGTGCCGACTGGAGGAATTACCGGAGAGTAAAAGACCACAGTTGTTTGCCAATTTGCCAACCGATTTGTTGCTCCCAGCAAGGGCTGGTGACTGTCCAACCACGGGAGCCTGCAACCCACACTGCGCCACTTTTACCTATCAGATCAACCCCGGGGATACCCTGGAATCCCTGCAACAGGTCAACCTCACCAGCCAGAGCCGTTTCACTTTTTCCCTGACCAACAGTCGACTGCTGGATGCCCTGGTCAATGGGACGCCAACGACCCTTTATGGTCTGGAGCGCAACCCGGAATTGGCTGCCAACCTGGAAACCCTGTTATTGCCCGCCCCTTACCTGTTTATTCATGGGCATAAGATGGATCTGCCAAAGGCACAGGTCACCTTCACGCCTCCCCCGGGGCAGCAAACCACCGGCTCAGCATTGATCAACGCCCTGCTCAACCGTTCCGACAGCCAACCACCCGCACCGGAAAACCCGGTCTACTCCCTGCTGATGTCTCTGCCCCAATCCTGTCAAAGGCACTATCCGGACAAGCCGCCCTGGACCGGGGACGATTTTCAGTATCGGTTTGAGCAACAGGCCGAGGCAGAACGCCTGCTGGACGGTAGCCCAGGGCTGCTGCCCTGCCATCAACGCCGAGCCTTGCATGTGCTGTTGGCCAAGGCGTATCGCGGCGATCCGGAGATTTACAGTTTCATCAAGGCGAAAATTGCCGGTTATTATCCGGATCAACCCGCCGACAACCGGGCCGACCGATCCGCCCTGGAGCAATGGCTGGCCCACCACCCGGCCCCGGAACTGAGGGACATCAAGGCTGATTTCTGGGCGCTGGCCCGGCACTGCCCGGCCACGGTACACCAAGGCAGCCAAGACCCGTATCCTGTATCTCACGACGCAGTGAACCAGCTGGCCACCTATATTGTCGCCGCCGCCCCCCGGGCACAGCAGCGGCCCCTGGCACAGCGATTGGGTGTTGATCTTCGGCTGGTCCGGCAAAAACGCTGGTTTGACGGGAACCTGCGCTCAACCTTAAAAGATACCCTGATTGCTCACCGGGCATCACTCAGGCAGGGCACCATCATCAGCCAAACGGCCGGGACGCTGGAGAGCCAGATTGCCGCCATTCTAAATCAGACCGATCAACAGAAATCACAACAGATTCGGGAGTTACTGGCCACTGCCTTTGTTGATGATCAGTTACCCGGGCCGTGTCAGGATCTGCCCGATGCCCTTCTTGCCCGACAGCGCCATCACTGGTCCCGGCAGGAGCGGCGTCTGGAGCATTTGGCCCAGAGGGTCCGGGAGCATCCCGTGGTGTTCCTGCAGGGTGAGGCCGGAGCCGGCAAGACCTTTATGGCCAGAGCCATTGCGGCCAGGGCTGGTTATCCAGACTGTCAGGTGCTTCAGCTTGGGCCCAACCACACCTCAGAAGCCCTGTTTGGTGGACCGCAGCTGGTGAGTTATTCAGTGGGCAATGGGGCGGAGGACCATGGCACCGAATTTTGTGAAGGGCCACTGCTGCAGTGGGTATTATCGAAAGATCCGCCCCTGCTGGTGCTCGATGAAGCCAACCTGGTGCCAGAGGGTCTGCTTGCCCCCCTGGTCGGTTTAACCCGGCAGCCACCGGTGCTCCATTATCAGGGCCGGGAGTACGAACTGAACAACCGGCACCGGATTATTCTCACCGGTAATCCGGATCATTATTCGGGACGGCACCTTGATAACACGCTGAAATCACGGATTCCCACCTTCTTTTATAACCCCTTGCCGGACACCGTGCTGGCCAACGCCATCATTCTGCCCAACCTGCCACAGGCCTGGCCTGAGCACCTGAAACACCAGGCCCGTGACCGGCTATTAACCCTGTACAACCAGTTCCGGGCGCTGCAGGGCCAGACTACACCCAGAGATATCACCGATGTGCTGGCCACCGTTCGCCAGATTCTCCGTCACTGTTCCGCGACCGGCGACGACACGCCAGCGCAAGTCAACGCCCTGATCAGGCGGGCATTTATGGACAGTCTGGCCGGTACTGTAACCACGGAATACCAGCAACGGCTGAACACCCTCAACGCCTGGTACCGGGGCCAGTTCAAGGAAGACCCGTCCCTTTTGGCGGGGGTTGACGCGAGCTTTACTGATTTTATCCAACGACTGCAGGCCGCCAACACCGATGGAGACTTCTCTGCGGAGCCTGTCCGGCAGCTGGTCTATCACTACTGGCAAAGTCTGGACAAGGATGACTCGGGACGCACCGCCATGCTGGTGGAAGGGCCGGCGGGCTGGGGCAAGGATTTTGTGCTGAACAGAACCATCCGGCTCTGGCAACAACAGCAGGAGAGGAAACAACGGACAGTACGCCCGTTTGTCCATATCAATGCCAACCCGAACCAGTGGACCTCTTTGGCAGAAAGCGTCAAGCAGGCGATGAGCCGGGGGCAACTGATCGCCATCAGTGAGCTTAACCTGATTCCCAGCCACTATGTAGAAGGGTTGCTGAATCATGTGTTGACCGGCCATGCAGCACGGGGATTTCGCCTGTTTGCCACCATCAATCCCGGCTATTTTGCCGGACGGGAAGCGCTGAGCAAGGCCCTGACGAGCCGCTGCACCCAGGTCAGGCTGGCTGCCCTTACCCCGGAAGAACTGGAAGGGCTGGTGCGGGGTTTGCCCAAGATACCTGACGGGTTGCCCAAATGGCTGGCGGGTCACTTCCACCAACTGGCCACAGCACTGCATCAACAGAACCGCCCGGTGCAACTGGCACTAAACGACCTGTTCAGTAGCGCCCGGCAGCTGGCCAGTCAGCGGCCTGAACATTGGAATCAGGCCTTGCGAAAACACCTGTCACTGCCCTTTCGTGCCTTGCAGACAACGCTGCCTCCGCTGAAGGAGGATACCGCACGCCTGGAACGAATCCAGCAGGAAGAACAACGGCACCGGGACCTTGAGACCATAGCCAATAGCATGCCCGGACTGTTGACGCCCATCACGGTAACATTCGGGCCTGAACTCCGTTGTGGTGATCGGGTAATCACGGTGACACCGGAGGCAACAGATCAGGACGTCATGACGATTGCACAAGCCATGCAGCAAGATATGGAGATCAGCGGCAATAGCGGGTCAACGGTAAACCCGCAACAAACGGGTCATTCGGCTTATCCTTGTAAATTTGGCGATATTTTGGTGCCCCCCCACTACAAGGTCACCAGGTACTTCCCCAAAAACCCTTACGATGCCCGCCAATATCGTCTCTTTTTTCGGGAGACCCGTCTGGATGAAGACGGCCGGTTGCGCAACTACCCCATCGACTGGACAAATGGCACGCTAACATCGTTGCCAGGATGGCCTGATGATAACGTCTGGCGGACCAACCTTGGAGCAGATGAACTGCCCGGCAAGTTTGTGCTGATCCTGAATAACCAGTGGCAGCCCCTGCCTGCCATGACGCCCAAAGACCAGCTCCGGGCACTGCGCTGCACCCCGGACACCCCCATTGAGCTGGCCCGAAGCGAGCTGACAGGGCAACTGTTAATCAAAAGTAAGGCAGCCTCAGCATCACCGGTTACGGTGGACTTTATCATTGCCCCCGAGCAAGCCTATTTTACCCTGCTAAGACCGGGCGAGTGGCTGACATTACCAGAGGGATTGTGCAGTCAACGGCTTGCAGATCTGTTGGAAGTGCAGATTTTTTACCCCAAAACGAACACCTGCGAAGCCTATGCAGAGCTGCGTAACATCCATGGGATCCCGGATATCCCGCAACGACTCAGGGCGTTGATGGGTTGGCTGGATACATTTTCCGATAGCAAAAATGTGACCGGGCAAGATGAACAGCTGTTGCTGAATATGCTCAGGGAGAAACAGGGGGTTTGCCGACACAAGGCGACGATTTTCCAGGTGCTCTGCCACTATTGGGGTATTCCTGCGCGGCAAGTAGCGAATGCTTCGCACCGTTTTGTTGAGATCAGCCCCGATGGCGGCCACACCTGGCGACAATACCAACTTGGTGGTGGCGGACAGGCCACTGCAGATATCACAGAACCCGACTGGGGGGATTATCATCGTCCAGACAATTCCAAGCTGAAGCTAACCGCTAAAAGGCGGGATGCCTATTCCGACCAAATTCTTGAGTCACCGGGATTTTCTTTGGGTAGTAAGATTAACTATTGTCTTGAAATTATTAAAAATGACTTACAGTCAAATACAAACAGATCAGCTTCGACTGAGTTTATGCACAGATTTAAAGATTTCTATTCTGCATTCAACAGAGGACCGGTAAAAACCAGCACATTTCCGGATTATTGGGAGATACTATTATCACCACAAATGTTTTACCGGTTTGGTGAAAACATAAAAGATTGGAAAAGTATCATAGAAGAAAGCGCTTGGCATATAGTGGATAAGCATATGGCGGATAATATGGTCAATTGCAGTGTGAAAGATTCTTTCCTTAATTCGCATCTGAAGATATTATGCTCCCTGATACATGCACAAAAGCCTGATGTGCACTATTTAAACTGGCTATGTGATCTTTACCGCTCAGTGCCTGAATTTCTGAAATATGTATTATTGGCCATCTTACAGACATTCTCCGGGTTCTGTGATTCCTGTCAGTTAAAAGGCCGGGTAAAACGAATGCTTATGTCTTATTCTCTAAGATCCATAAAAATTGACAAGCTTGATCCGGTAACAGATCGTGGTAAACGATTTTCACAGCGGTGCATAAAACTTGTCAAAACGATGACTATGAGCCGCTCACTTTTGGAGCGACTTTCGCAGCATCGCATCCATCAACAACTCCACCACCAGCCTGTCGGCAATTACATTATCGTCCCTGAAAAGCTTGTGTCCGGAGAGGCTGCTTTCCTGAATATATCAAAATCTACAATCTACAAACCCATTATCTTCGATTGTACTTCTTTGCCAGAACAAGAAGTAACCGACAAGATTTCTGGAAGAATAAAATCCGGAATAAGGTCAGAAATTAGAGAATTACATGAGAGTGAAAAGAGTTTAGATTTACTCTCGATGATAAAAAAAACATTCTTTTATTGGCTGGCAGTTCACCACATGGATGATGCCACTTCTCCCATTTGGTTGACTTGCCTTTATGATAGTTATTCTAAGACAGTGCAGCCTTTCCAGGATTTTAACTATAAAGTCATCAAGTGGGAATTTGATCACATCTCCCAATTAAAATTACCCCCGGAAAGTATAAAAGGCTATTTTAACCAACCTTCCGCTGTCGTTCTTCAAAAGAATGATTTGCTTGCTCTTTTAGACGAGTTTCTTGTTTTGATCGCAGACTAGGAAAATAGATACCTTATACTGAGGAAGTGCAAAAAGTTGTAAGCGAGTACCAGAATACTCAAGCCTCGCTTAACCATGCAATGTAGTAGGATTTTGGAGAATTTGTCATTTATTTTTTAAATTGTCACTTCTTTTTTAACTCTCCAAACATTTTGGAGGACATTAAATATTTTGGCAACCAATGTCCATAATTATATTTCATTAATTCATGGAAAATATAAAACGTAGACTACTCTACGGCATCAACAGGCATTAGTTTTTACTGGCTTTTTTTCTCTTCCTTTTTCTCTTTTTTGGTTTCTCTGTTTGCTCTTCTAAATATTCTTCAGCGGTAAAATAACAGTCATCCGAAAACTGCCATTCTTCATCGGCAGTAAAATATGCCTCATCTGCTGCCTCCTCACCACTGCTATGTAACACAAGAGCATGGACCTCTGGCGAGACGGCTAACTTTATCTTTATATGCTCAATAACTCTTTTCATTGAATCCTGGTTATTAAGCTTGTTCACCGGTATTTCAATGACCTCAAATCCTAATTTTTTCAGCAGGGCGACTTTCAATAAAGTCGAACCATTCCTGGTTTTGAAATCACCACACACGTAATGAGAAGGTCCCTGAACGTCGATCACCAGGTTGTAATCTGGCAGTAGCAGGTCAACCGGAGGTAATGAGTTCAAACTCTTTTCTTCTTCAATCTTCAAAGACGGAAGGCTGGATTGCAGTTGATCGCGCAAGCTGGATTGAGATTGTGAAGTAATCGTCGGGTAATGGGGGACGACCGGACACGCTCTTCCAAGCCAGCTTGCTGCCATGGCAATGATGGATTCATCCTCTGTATCTATTTGCAAGGTATTTTCCAGGCGAGAAAATAGTTCACCTATGTGCTTTTCAAGCAAGCTTTTATTATTGGTGTAATTACAAAGATAAAACCTGGCACAAAATACCATGACTCCCCAGAGAGACATCAATACACCCTGGTGATAGAACTGAGAGCTTTCACTGACTCTTTCGACAAGAGAATCGAACGTAGATTTAACCAGGTTCAGCTCAATAGCCTCACCCAGTTTTGCCAAGACCCACAGCAGGTTGGTGACTTCCTGTGGCTTGAAGTGGTCTTTTTCTTCTGTTGATTCGACTTTGTTTTTTACATTGTACAAAAGCACGGTCATGATTTCTTTGAGCTTCGCTGTCTTCTCTAGCCCGTTGTCCCCCAGTTTTGCCAAGGCCCACATTATGTTGGCGACTTCCTGTGGCTTGAATTGGTCTTTCTTTTCTTTTGATTTGGCTTTGGTTTGCATCAGGGGCAACAGCGCGCCCACAGCCTCTTTGAACTTTGCCACCTTCTCCAGTTCCAGCCCGTTGTCCACCAGTTTCGCCACGGCCCACACCAGGTTGGCAATATGCTGAGGATTAAAGTGCTCTTTCTCTTCTTTTGATTCGGCTTTGGTTTTCATCAGGGGCAACAGCGCGGCCATGGCCTCTTTGAGGTTTGGTGTCGTCTGTGCCAGCCCGTTGTCCACCAGTTTCGCCAGGGCCCACAGCAGGTTGGCCACTTCCTGTGGCTTGAAGTAGCCTTTTGATTTTCTGGTTTTCACATGGGGCAACAGTGCAGCGACGGCCTCTTTGAGCTTCGCTGTCTTCTCCAGCGCCAGCCCGTTGTCCACCAGTTTCGCCAGGGCCCATTGCAGGTTGGCGACTTCCTGGGGTTTAAAGTGGTCTTTGTCTTCTGTTGATTCGGCTTTGGTTTTCACAAGGGGCAACAGCGCGACGACAGCTTCTTTGAGCTTCGGTGTCGTCTCCAGCTCAAGCCCGTTGCCCACCATTTTTGCCAGGGCCCACAGCAGATTGGCAGTACCCCGGGTATCAATACCCAGGGCGTCAGGTTCTTGGTTGCACTTAAGAATTACTGCATCAAGTAACGTTGACAAAAAAGCTGTCTGAGCCTCCTTGCTTCTCTCATTCATGTACTTATGTGGGGTAAAAACACCCGCTGATGTAAATGCATGAAGCGTCGTCGTCAGGCTTCTCCAGGTCCACCCGGATGTCGCTTTAAAAGCGTGCAACAAGGGTATCAGTTGGCGTTGTTCACTGTGATTTAATGGTCGTTTTGACCTTGATGTGTATTGTTTGATTGAACAGGCAAAATGACTGTGTTTTTTTCCTTTATAGCGATCACCATAATGAGCAGATACCCTCATCAGGTCATCCATTTTTGCTGGTGTGACAAGAGCATTAAAATTCTGAACCGGTTTTATTGAATGTCTTGGTGGATGGTTAGCAGAGGAGGCGTCAGAAGCACGATAAAATGCATGACGCTCCGGGATATAGGGGAGTGGAGTATTCATCCGCCTCACTGTGCCATACCTGTATCGCCCACTCCCTGAAGCACCGGTATGATCATCCGATTGATTGTAATCATTACCTGATGTTGTGCATGCCCAACTTATACCAGCACCACCTTTGTCCATAATTATATTTCATTAATTCATGGGAAATATAAAATGTAGACTACTCTACGGCATCAACAGGCATTAGTTTTACTGGCTTTTTTTCTCTTCCTTTTTCTCTTTTTTGGTTTATTTATTTGCTCTTCTAAATATTCTTCAGCGGTAAAATAACAGTCATCCGAAAATTGCCCTCCTTCATCAGCAGTAAAATATTCCTCACCTGCCGCCCACTCCCTGCTGCTGTCAGGTGACACAGGACCATGGGCCTCTGGCGAGACGGCTAACTTTGTCTTAATTTGCTCAATAACTCTTGTCATTGAATCCTGTTTCCAAAGCTTGTTCACCGGGATTTCAATGACCTCAAATCCTAATTTTTGCAGCAGGACGATTTTAAGCAAAGTCGAGCCATTCCTGGTTTTGAAATCACCATTCACGTAATGAGAAGGTCCCTGAACGTCGATGACCATGTTGTAATCTGGCAGTAGCAGGTCAATCGGAGGTAATGAGTTCAGACTCTTTTCTTCTTCAATCTTCAAAGACGGAAGGCTGGATTGCAGTTGATCGCGGAAGGTGGATTGAGATTGTGAAATAACTGTCGGGTAATGGGGGACGACCAGACACGCTCTTCCAAGCCAGCTTGCGGCCATGGCAATGATGGATTCATACTCTGTATCTATTGGGAATGTATTTTCCAGGCGAGAAAATAGTGCACCTATGTGCTTTTCAAGCGAGCTTTTATTATTGGTGCCATTACAAAGATAAAACCTGGCACAAAATACCATTACTCCCCAGAGAGACATCAATATACCTTGTTGAGGGAACCGGGGGTTTTCACTGATTCTTTCGACAAGAGAATCGAACGTAGATTTAACCAGGTTCAGCTCAATAGCCTCACCCAGTTTTGCCACGGCCCACAACAGGTTGGCGATATGCTGAGGAATAAAGTGGTCTTTCTCTTCTTTTGATTTGGCTTTGGTTTTCACATGGTACAAAAGCGCGGCCAGGGTCTCTTTGAGGATCGCTGTCGTCTCCAGCTCCAGCCCATTGTCCACCAGTTTTGCCACGGCCCACAACAGGTTGGCGATATGCTGAGGAATAAAGTGGTCTTTCTCTTCTTTTGATTTGGCTTTGGTTTTCACATG
>NZ_JBLYZG010000089.1:0-15453 GCF_049310245.1 Endozoicomonas sp. ALB115
ACCGACCAATTCCCCTGCTGGATCAATGGATACGTCGGCGAATCCGTTGCTGCTTTCTGAAGCAATGGCGCAAGCCGAAAACCCGTTTTAAAAATCTGGTCAGGTTAGGCGTTGATAAAGTGAACGCTGCCAAGATCGCAGCCAGCAGCAAAGGGTATTACCGTCTGAGTAAAACCTATGCGGTACAGCAGGCACTGAATAACAGTTACCTCGCGAAAGTTGGGCTTGTTTCATTGAAAGACTTATGGGTCAGGTTTCACCATCATCGTTGAACCGCCCGGTGCGGACCCGCATGCCGGGTGCTGTGGGGAGGGCCGGAGAAAGACCAGCCCTTACCCGATGTATACGCGGTGATTACTCAAGTTCTAAACTCACCAAATTTGTTACAAAAGGCTTTACAGTGAACTCTCCTGTCACAAAGCGATTTCTACCTGTTTCCCAGTTAAGTGCTTTTATATAGTACTTTCCTGCAGCAAGAGTCAATTCTGGATAATTTAGATCGTCGAATGTTATTGGGTCTTCTTTTAACCACCCCTCAGAAGTAACTTCAAAGATGTAACCGCCACATCTTAAAGTACCAATCCTTGGATGCATGCAGGAATCTAACACAAGCTTTGTCTGGTTTTTGGGGTTTTTCTCTGTTTTAGTAATAGATATTTTCCCAAGCTCTCTCTTAGTTTTTGATGCTTCAACTATTGAAATGTTTTTACTTTCAACAGAGTAGGATCTGGATTTAGAAGTTTCTGGTATTATAGATCCAACATCTGTTGTTGATTTTAACACCCCGTCAATTGCACCGGAAACAGCATCACTTGCAATTTGATTAATATCAGTGGTAGAACACCCTTGAATTAATACCATTGCAGAAAACAATATTCCAAGCTTCTTCATTTTATCACTCCTTTGTGTGCCACTTTGTATTTTTGGTGTTTTGTTGTATGAGCGTATAACAGTCGTTTACACGAATCAGTTTCGCATAACATACTGTAGATTCGCTATACGCACCAGCCGATACCCCCATGCAGCGCGACTTACACAGCGTTCTGCATTTTAAAGGCTATATCCTATGTACGGGACAAAACCTGAAGCAGGGTCTGAAATCCAATCTGATCATTTTTTGAACCCTCGTTTTTCAAAACCCTGCGGAGCATGTCTATTCCCAGTCTGAACAGAGCTTTGGCTGGCCGCATATGCTTATTCAAAGGGAGTTCTTTCGCTTCACCATAATGCCAGTGACCAGCAATCAAACACCAGGCAAATGCCAATGCAAGCATGCCCATTAGCTTGTCCATGCGATCCAGATCCGTCATGTGGGTAGACTCAAGATCAAAGCCTCGACTTTTCAGGCAACCAAACAGCGTTTCTATCGACCAACGCTTATAGTAGTCCTCAATCATGGTGTCTGGTTTCTGGGTTGCCACGACAATCAAGAGTCCCTTGATTGTGCGTCTTGCAGCAATATAAAGAGAAACACCTGAAACTTTGCGTTTGCTGTGCCAAGTGACAGTCTGGTCAAGCTTTATGTTCCAAAACAATTGTGCGGCTTTGATATTCTTGCCACAGTTACTCAGTACTGTAGTGCTTTCCTTGATTCGCAGTCGGCAGAAGATGCCCTGATTGTCCAGCTAATTGAACCACTCACGGCCAATGAACTCACGATCAGCAAGTAGCTCATCTATCTTATCCGCTGGAATCAATTTCAGGACTCGTTCCATGATAGCAATACGCTCTTCAGCATTTGAGTTGCCGCCACTCTTATCGAGGCAAATCCAGACAATGGGAATAGACGCTCCCTGCCATGCAACAGCAACCACGAGATAGTTGATATGCTGACTGCCAAACTGCCAGTTGGTTCTATCCATGCAGAGTGTGTATCTGTCGAGGTTCAGCCAGTGAAGTATCAGTTTACCCAGCTGTTCATAACAGTAGGTGTAACCGGCAAAAAAGCGCTTTATACGACGATAGCTTGATTCTGCCTGAGACTTGCTTTGGAACTCTTCTGCTACACGGTAAAGATTGCATGATCGCCCACGTATCAGGCCGAGAATGAATTGGGCAAGAAAAATAATCCGGGCTTGATGCCAGGGCAGATGAGCTTTAAGCTCCTTGGCTAATGAGCTGACTTCTTCCATGTACTTCTACTACGATAATCTGTTCGGAGGTTAGAGACCGCATAGATTACCTTACATGGAGAGTCAGCTCATCCCCTCTGAACTCTTGCCAGCTCTGGCCTCCAGATTTTTTGTCCCGTACATAGGGCTATATCTTCTGATTCGCATTTAGTAATTCGTATATTTTTCGGTCAAGCAACCCGTGTGATTAAAGATTGCTTTATTTTCATTCAAAAAAACATGTTAACCATTCAGTTGATTTTTTGCATATACGAACTAGCTTTTACTGTATAAAAACACAGTATCAAGTAGGACTTATATGAGATTACAAGAACGCTTTCAAATTGCCATTCGCTCTGACGGTTACTCTCTGTCTACCGAGCGCAGCTACTGGGACTGGATTAAACGCTTTATAAAATTTCATAAAATGCGTCATCCCGATTTACTGACTGGCGATAATGTCCGTGATTTTCTTACCCATCTGGTGATGAAAAAGCACGTTGCTATCAGCACTCAGCAGCAGGCATTGAGTGCCCTGGTCTTTTTGTACAAACAAGTGCTGGGGGCGTGACAGCTTTACGATCAATGACTGGCTAAAAGCAAAACGGCCAAAAAAACTCCCTGTTGTGTTTTCGGTGACTGAAGCCAACTCTGTCTTGTCCTATCTCAAAGGCACACCATTATTAGTCGCCCAATTAATGTATGGTGCCGGTCTTCGACTGAAGGAAACACTCCGTCTCAGGGTTCAGGATGTTGATTTTGGGCGTATGGAAATTACCGTTCGCCATGGCAAGGGTGGCAAAGACAGAATGACGTTGTTGCCCAAAGCGTCTGTTGAAGCATTACCGTTCAAGAGTTGTTGGGTCATGCCAATGTCAATACAACAATGATATATCCATGTACTCAATCGCGGTGGTAAAGCGGTTTTAAGGAATTGTCACGAAATAATTTCGATATTTTGAACTCGATCTCCGTTCATCCTGAGCTTGTCGAAGGGTGATAGGCACAATACATGAGGCCGGAGTTCACGCCCTTCGACAGGCTCAGGACGAACGTGGTTTTGAAACTCAGAAATGTACAAATTATTCCGGGGCAATTCCTAAGCCCTGTTGATCGCTGATAAAAAATGAGGGCCAGATCAACACCCGGAAGCTTAAATCAAAAAATGATAAAACAACTTTCGAACCGCACTCACGCTACCGCCCCTCTATTCCATTTACTTGAGTATTAAGGCAGTTTTGCATTACACGACAATTTATTTATAGTTGTATAGGGGTGAAATAGTACCATCGAACTGGTACCTGAGGTATTCTTTTTAATGCTCCCAACAAGGAATTGTCTCGGAATAAGTTCCGGATTTGACTGAGACTTGTTAAGGAACTGTCATGAAATAACTTCCACATTCCCGGTGCTAACCCAGTCAAGAAAAAATTTTGCCACGGAGTCACGGAGGAAAAGATTTTTTTCTATTCTCCGTGTCTCCGTGGCAAAAATAGGAAGTTTCAGGGACAATTCCCAAGCTCACCCCCTGCTGGCCGCAAAATCACAAGCGGCCTGCCTTTTTCCGGTGGTAGGAAGCGCTTACTGAAACGTCAAAGTTATTAAATGACAGTGCCTAAACGGGGTTGAAAATCAGGGTACCAGCGGTGACACTGAATACAATGACCAGCTATCAAACAGTCATTAAACGACGAACGGCAACTTCATCCATGTCGTTGCCGGCTCCTGCCAAAGCAACCTCGCCTCGATCCAGCACCGCAAAGGTATCCGCCAGGTCACGGGCAAACTCAAAGAACTGCTCAACCAGCAGAATGGCCATCTCACCCCGGTCCCGGAGCAGACCAATAACCGACTGAATATCCTTGATAATGGACGGTTGAATGCCCTCCGTTGGCTCATCCAGAATCAACAGCTCTGGCCGGGTTACCAGTGCCCGGGCAATGGCCAGCTGCTGTTGCTGACCACCGGACAAATCGCCACCCCGACGATGGCGCATCTGTTGTAACACGGGAAAGAGATCAAAGATTTCCGGATCAATCCGCCGCTTTGCCCGGGGCAGACAGGCAAAACCGGTTTCCAGGTTTTCCTGCACCGTCAGTAAAGGAAAAATCTGCCGCCCCTGGGGAACATAGGCGATACCGTTCCGTGCCCTTGAGTGAGCGGGGTTGCTGGCAATATCCCTGCCCTGCCACAGGATCTTGCCAGAGGCGGGCGTTACCCGACCAGCAACAGCGTTCATCAGGGTGGTTTTGCCAACACCATTGCGCCCCATAACGCTGGTCACCTGTCCCTTATGCGCGGCAATGGTTACCGACTTCAGGGCCTGGCTGGCACCGTAAAACACATCAATGCCCTGTACTTCCAGCATCACATTGTTCCTCCTATCTACCCAGGTAAACGTCGATGACTTTTTTATTCTGCTGAACATGGTCCAATGAACCAGACGCCAGCACACTGCCTTCATGCAGCACCATCACCGGGCACTCCAGCGCCCGGATAAACGCCATATCATGTTCAACCACTACTACACTGCGCTCTCTGGCCAGATCTTTTAACAGATCCGCCGTTCTGAAGGTCTCTTCATCGGTCATACCCGCCGCCGGTTCATCCACCAGCAATAGCTCCGGTTCCTGTAACAGCAGCATGCCAATCTCCAGCCACTGTTTCTGTCCGTGGGATAATGAGGCCCCTAACCACCCTTTTCGGTCTGACAATCGGATCAGAGCCATCACTTCATCGATTCTTCTGGCACCTTTTGCGCTGAGTGCACCAAACATGGCAGCAAAAGGCGTTCGTCGTCCAGTCATGGCCAGCTCCAGATTTTCCCAGACCGTCAGGCTTTCAATCACGGAGGGCTTCTGAAACTTCCGGCCAATCCCCATATTGGCGACGTCGGTTTCGTCATAGCGGGTCAAATCCACGTTGCCACGAAAAAACACTTCACCGGAGTCAGGTCGGGTTTTACCGGTCACCACATCCATCATGGTGCTCTTACCCGCACCATTGGGGCCGATAATCGCACTCAGCTCTTTTTCCCGCACCATAAAGGAGAGTTCATTCAATGCCCGGAAGCCATCGAAACTGACCGTGACATTGTTGAGATAGAGCAAGGTGTCGTTGGGTATATGTTTATCAACCATCCACTAACTCCTTTCTCTCAGCTCTGTTGCCCTGCGGATCCCGACGCTCATTGATAAAGCCCGCTATCTGTTGATAAAGACCGACCAAACCTTTAGGCAGCCATAGCGTAGTAATAACAAACAGCGCCCCCAGGGCAAACAGCCAGGCATCGGGCATAACGCCGGTAAACCAGGTTTTTGCGTAGTTAACAACGACCGCACCAATCACCGCACCATAGAGTGTTCCACGACCACCGACGGCTACCCAGACAACCAGCTCAATAGAGTTGATGGGAGAAAACTCACCCGGATTAATAATGCCAACCTGGGGAACATAGAGGGCACCGGCAATACCGGCAAGCACTGCTGACAGGGTAAACGCCACCAGCTTGTAGTGTTCAACCCGGTAGCCCATAAAGCGTACCCGGCTCTCAGCATCCCGCACTGCCACCAGCACCCGGCCATAACGGCTGCTCACCAGCCAGCGACACACCAGGTAACCCAGCACCAGTGCCAGTGCAGACGCCATAAGCAGTACCACACGGGTACGGTCACTTTGCAGGCTGAAACCCAGCAGATCCTTAAAGTCAGTCAGGCCATTATTACCACCAAAGCCAAAGTCATTCTGGAAGAACAGCAGCATCAGGGCATACGTCAGTGCCTGAGTAATGATGGAGAGATAAACACCGGTCACCCTGGACCGGAAAGCCAGCCAGCCAAAAAGGAAAGCCAGCAGACCGGGCACCAGGGCGACCATTACCAGGGCAACAGCGAAAGAGTCAAACCCATACCAGTACCAGGGCAGCTCCTGCCAGTTCAGAAACACCATAAAGTCCGGCAGTTCCGGGTTGCCATAAACACCACGGTCTCCAATCTGGCGCATCAGGTACATACCCATGGCATAACCGCCCAGGGCAAAAAACGCCCCATGACCCAGGCTGAGAATCCCGCAGTATCCCCAGACCAGATCCAATGCCAGGGCCAGCAATCCATAGCAGAGATACTTACCCAGCAGAGTAACGGTATAGTTGCTGACGTGCAGGGGAGAACCTTCCGGCATCAATGTGTTGAGCAACACCACCACAATCGTGATTGCCATCACTGACGACAGAAGAAGTTTACCGGCACGATCTTCAAGTAACAGTCGGGATAAAAACCCCTGTTGGAATCCATTCGTCATGTGTCAGCCCTCAACTGCCCGCCCCTTGAGCGCAAACAGCCCCCGGGGTCGCTTCTGGATAAACAGAATGATGAAAACCAATACCAGAATCTTGGCAACCACGGCACCAGCCCAGGGCTCCAGAAACTTATTCACCACACCCAGCCCCATGGCGGCGACCAATGTGCCCCACAGGTTTCCTACGCCGCCGAACACCACCACCATAAAGGAGTCGATAATGTAATTCTGGCCAAGGTTTGGCCCAACATTGGTCAACTGCGACAGGGCGACGCCCGCCACACCGGCAATACCGGAGCCCAGGCCAAAGGTCATGGCATCCACCCGGCCGGTAGGAATACCCATGGAACTGGCCATGGCGCGGTTCTGGGTCACCGCGCGAATATTCAGCCCAAAGCGGGTGTAACGCATCACCAGCAGCAGCACCATAAACACCAGCAGACTGAAACCGACAATGTATAAACGGTTCCAGGTAAGCGACAGCGCCTCATTAATTACCCACGAGCCACTCATCCAGGCGGGGGTTGCCACTTCCTGATTCAGTGGTGAAAAGATCGTTCTTACCGCCTGCTGAAGAATCAGGCTGATACCAAAGGTCGCCAGCAGGGTTTCCAGGGGACGGCCATAGAGATGGCGGATAACCAGCCGCTCAATAAGCACCCCGGCAGCGCCGGCAACCAGAAAGGCCAGGGGTATGGCGATAAACAGGGACTGATCAATCAGTTCCGGGAATACAGACTGAATGACGAACGTCGTATAGGCACCGAGCATCATCATCTCTCCGTGGGCCATATTAATCACGCCCATCACCCCGAAAGTAATCGCCAGCCCGATAGCCGACAGCAACAGCACAGAGCCAAGACTCAAGCCAAAGAAGATATTTTCAGCCACGGTATAGTACTGCTGTCGCTGGTCAATTTCGGCCAGTGCCGTTGTGATGGTTTGTGCCAGCGTGGTATGGTCCGTAGCGGTTACTGCCTCCGCCAGTGCGGAACGAATAAAGGGGTGATCAGAACGGGTGAGTACCTCAACCGCTGCTATTTGTTCACTGATCGAACCCGTCTGCAAGCGATCCAGGGCCAGAGCCATATCCAGGGCATTGATAACTCCCTGATTCTCCTCGCTGGCCCTCATAGTTCTGAGTGTACCCAGCGTTTTGCTATCCAGCGTTTTCAGAGAGGCGTATAAGGCATTTATGCGGGTTTGTGGGTCACTGGCTTTCAAGTCCCAGGATGCCAGTGCTGTTTTAATGATTGAGCGCAGTTGATTATTAATTCTTACTTTTTTCAGCGCTCTTTTCTTTACTGTGCCAAGGACTGAAGACGCACCTTGCAACTCCCCCTTGGCAGGGAAAGGATCAAAAATCCGATACTGTTTATCCGGCGTCTTTTCGGCGAACACCAGTCGTTTATGCTGTTTCTCAACAAACAGTTTGCCATTGAGCCAATGTTCCAGAATCTGTTGGCTGGACTCGCTGCCTTCTTCCGCCAGGGACGTGATCACAGCTTCCAGCTGTCCCCAGGAACTTTTGCTTAATAATGGTTTAAGGTCTTCGGGCGACACCGCCAACACCGGCCGCGATAAAATCAGCAGCAGGAACAGGAGAAAGCGGGCTGGCAGACTGTGAACCATCTGCCGGAGGTTCTGATTCATAATACATCCTTATACGCCCATTCCTCCCTGACGGAAGGAGGGCACTGATTGTCATATCATCTTATAAATCAGTAGTTCTGGCCGGAGCAGACGCCGGTTTCCAGGTTATAGTTGCCGCATTGAACCGGTGCCGACCAGTCAGCAACAATTTTGGAACTTTCCGGCAGAAAATCGGTCCAGGCGTCGCCAATAACGCCACCTTTGGTTTCCCAGACAATCTCAAACTGACCATCATCCTGAATCTCACCAATCAATACCGGCTTGGTCAGATGGTGGTTGGTATTCATCACCGCTGTGCCACCGGTCAGGTTAGGAACGGTAATGCCATACATCGCTGAACGCACTGAATCAACGTTGGTGGTACCGGCCTTCTCAACCGCCTCAACCCACATATTGAAGCCGATGTAAGTGGCCTCCATCGGGTCATTGGCAACACGCTCTTCATCCTTGATAAAAGACTGCCATGTTTCAATAAATTCGTCATTGGTGTCACTTTCAGCACTCATAAAATAATTCCACGCCGCCAGGTGACCTACCAGTGGCCCGGTATCAATGCCGGAAAGTTCTTCTTCACCCACCGAGAAGGCAATCACCGGAATCTCTTCAGCCGAAACCCCCTGGTTTCCCAGTTCCTTGTAGAATGGAACATTGGCATCGCCATTGATGGTGGAAATCACCGCGGTCTTTTTACCGGTATTACCAAACTTCTTGATATCAGAAACAATGGTCTGCCAGTCTGAGTGACCGAACGGCGTATAATTGATCATGATGTCAGCATCTTTGATACCTTTGCTTTTCAGGTAGGATTCCAGAATTTTGTTGGTGGTTCTTGGATAAACATAGTCGGTACCGGCCAGAACAAAACGGGTGACCGCGCCACCCTCTTCGCTCATCAGGTAATCCACCGCCGGAATGGCCTGCTGGTTGGGTGCCGCGCCGGTATAAAACACATTTTTCGAGGACTCTTCCCCTTCATACTGAACCGGGTAGAACATCAGGCCATTCAGTTCTTCCACCACCGGCAGTACCGATTTGCGGGATACGGAAGTCCAGCCGCCAAAAATAACATCGACGTCTTCCTTAACCAGCAGCTCCCTGGCTTTCTCAGCAAACAGTGGCCAGTCCGAGGCCGGATCAACGACCACTGCCTCCAGCTTCTTGCCAAGCACCCCACCATTTTTATTCTGCTCTTCCACCATCATCAACACGGTATCTTTCAGCGTGGTTTCACTGATGGCCATGGTGCCGGAAAGGGAGTGAAGCACCCCAACCTTAATGGTGTCTGCAGCCTGTGCCATCACTGACAATGACAGTGCGGCAGTAGCCACCGATGCCGTTAAAAAGTTTCTGGATAGTTTGTTTAACCGGTTGTTCATAGCTTCCCCGCTATCTATTGTTCGCTGTTCTTTTCCTGAACAGGGGGATAGCAAGAGGTGTGCCATGGTCAGTTTCGGTGCTTGCACCATGGGAAAGCGGGCAGGGAAAGAGAGCCTCCGCCCTGAATTTTCCAGACCGGCAGGCATTTGCCGGAAACAACAGGGGTCACGCCATATTTTGGCGCGCCTTGCAGGCACATTAACTGATGCCGCACCAAATCAAGGCATTCATAATGACTATTTGGTCAGGTATTATGTCGGCGACAAGTGACGTATTCAGTGAAATACTGTGTCTGGCACAGGTTTTGCCATTGATCACAAAAAGATCACCAATAAATGATCCCGGATAAGAAAAAGCACAAGGCTGTAATATGCAAGCATCATCGGGTGAGACAGAGAGTAACCAGAGCAGCAGGCCTGATAGCGCCGTGGCATCGTCGTCGGGTTGGCGTGCCGGGATAGACGTAGAACTTAAACACCTGAATGGACGTACCCTGATGGGGAGAACCCGCCATTATGGGCCGCTGCGCATTCAACGTCCTTTCTGGCCGGAAGGCAAAGACCTGACCCATCTTTATATTCTGCATCCTCCCGGTGGTCTGGTGGCCGGAGATGAACTGGTACAGCGCTTTGCCATCAGAAAAGGTGCCCATGGGCTGGTCACAACCCCGGCTGCCGGTAAAGTCTATTTCAACGGCAATGGTCAACTACAAAAACAGACAACGCATATCACGGTCAGCGACTCAGCCTCCATGGAGTGGCTGCCTCAGGAAACCATCCTGTTTAATGGTGCCATTACCGAGCTTGATACCCGCATTGAACTAACTGGCGATGCACTCTATGCAGGCTGGGATATTATCTGTCTGGGTCGAACCGCCAGCGGTGAGCAGTTTACCCGTGGGCAACTCACCCAGCATCTCACCCTGACCAGGGACAGCGAACCGCTTTACCTTGACAGGCTTGATTTTGCTGCCGGGTCTGTACTGCCCACTTCCCTTCTGGGGCTCAATAATCACACGGTCTTTGGCACCTTTCTGATCACCCTGGAAAGCCCGCCAGACTTACCCGGCCTGCACAGCCAGCTGGTCGATAAAGGCTGGCACCGGGTAACCGCCATCACCTGGCGGGCCGGTGTGTTTATTGTGCGTTACCTGGGCGATTCATCAGAGCAGGCCAGAACCATTTTTACCTGGATTTGGGAAGCTGAGAGAGAACGATTCAATGGCCGCAAAGGGTGTCGGCCACGCATCTGGAATACCTAAATTAACGAATAATTAAAGCAGGATCTCACTATGGAACTTACCCCCCGGGAAAAAGACAAGCTGCTTCTCTATACCGCAGCACTGGTTGCCGAGCGTCGTTTAGGGCGCGGGGTCAAACTGAACTACCCGGAAGCCATCGCGCTGATCTCCATGCATATCATGGAAGGTGCCCGTGACGGTAAAACAGTGGCCCAGTTAATGAATGAAGGCCGTGAAGTGATCACCCGTGAGCAGGTGATGGACGGTATTCCGGAAATGATCCACGAGGTTCAGGTGGAAGCCACCTTCCCCGATGGTACCAAGCTGGTCACCGTCCATAACCCCATAGCCTGAGGATTGATCATGATACCAGGAGAAGTGATTGCCTCTGCCGAACCCATTGAGATTAACGTCGGCAGGGAGACCGTAACCCTCTCGGTGGCCAATACCGGTGACCGTCCTATCCAGGTGGGTTCCCACTACCACTTTTATGAAACCAACCCCGCCCTCGCTTTTGACCGTGAGCAGACCCTCGGGTTTCGCCTGAATATCCCGGCAGGGACAGCTGTCCGTTTTGAACCCGGCCAGGACCGACAGGTCGAACTGGTTCGCTATGCCGGCAAACAGACCATTTACGGATTCCGTGGCGAGGTGATGGGCACACTGCCAGAACCAAAACAGCCGGGAGAAACACAATGACCATCAAACGTACGCAGATGGACCGGCAAACCTATGTGGATATGTTTGGCCCCACCGTAGGCGACAAAGTTCGTCTGGGGGATACCGAACTGTTTATCAGCCCCGAAAAGGATTACACGGTCTACGGGGATGAAGTGAAATTTGGCGGTGGCAAGGTAATCCGGGACGGTATGGGACAAAGCCAGCGGCCCGGCGCAGAGGTTGTGGATACCGTTATCACCAACGCCCTGATTCTCGACCACTGGGGTATCGTCAAGGCCGATATCGGTATCAAACAGGGTCGTATTGAAACAATTGGCAAGGCGGGTAACCCGGATGTTCAGGAAGGTGTGGATATTATTATCGGCCCGGGCACCGAGGTGATTGCCGGAGAAGGGCAGATCATTACCGCCGGTGGTGTCGATGCCCATATTCACTTTATCTGCCCCCAGCAGATTGAAGAAGCCCTGACCTCCGGTGTCACCACCATGCTCGGTGGCGGCACGGGGCCTGCCACCGGCACCAATGCCACCACCTGTACGCCCGGCACCTGGCATATCAGCACCATGCTCAAGGCCGTGGACAGCCTGCCCATGAACATTGGCTTTCTGGGCAAAGGCAATGGCAGTCTGCCGGAAGCCCTGGAAGAACAGGTGCTGGCCGGTGCCATGGGCATGAAACTCCATGAGGACTGGGGAACCACACCGGCCTCTATTGACTGCTGTCTGACGGTGGCTGAGAAATACGACATTCAGGTGGCAATCCATACCGACACCCTGAACGAATCCGGTTTTGTGGAAGACACACTGGCCGCCTTTAAAGGTCGGGTGATCCATACCTACCACACGGAAGGGGCCGGTGGTGGCCATGCACCGGATATTATTAAAGCCTGTGGCGAAAGCTATGTACTACCATCGTCGACTAATCCGACACGCCCCTACACCGTCAATACGGTAGATGAGCATTTGGACATGCTGATGGTCTGCCATCATCTGGACCCCAATATTCCTGAAGATGTGGCCTTTGCCGACTCCCGTATCCGCCGGGAAACCATTGCGGCGGAAGATATTCTCCATGACCTGGGCGCTTTCAGTATGATCGCCTCAGACTCTCAGGCCATGGGACGGGTCGGCGAAGTGGTCAGCAGAACCTGGCAGACCGCCCATAAAATGAAAGTACAACGGGGACTGTTGCCAGAAGATAGCGATGCCGGGGTGGATAACTTCCGGGCTCGTCGCTATATCGCCAAATATACCATCAACCCCGCCATTACCCATGGTATTGCCCACGAAGTCGGCTCCATTGAGCCGGGTAAACTGGCCGACCTGGTGCTGTGGAAACCGGCATTTTTCGGCGTTAAACCGTCACTGGTGATTAAGGGGGGTGCTATCGCCACGGCACCGATGGGTGACCCGAATGCCTCCATCCCGACACCGCAGCCGGTTCATTATCGCCCCATGTTTGGCTCTATGGGACAGGCCGTTGCTGACACCTCATTGTCGTTTGTTTCCCAGGCGGCACTGGACGCTGGTATTGGTGAAAAACTGGGCCTGAAGAAAACCTTATCTGCCGTTAAAAATACCCGGACCATCCGCAAGGCGGATATGGTGCTCAATACCTGGCAGCCCCGGATGGAGGTGGACCCGGAAACCTATGAAGTGAGGGCCAATGGTGAGCTGCTGGTGTGTGAACCGGCAGACGTGGTGCCGCTCGCCCAGCGTTATTTCTTATTCTGAAACCGAGGATCGTTTATGTTGAAGTTAATCGAGCGCCTCCCGAAGGCGAGCAGTGAGTTTTCTGATGAACTCCTGCTCCCTTTTGATCAACGCAAACGTGGACGACTGAAAGCCGTTACGGTGAGTGGCCGGGATGCCGGTATTTTTATTGACCGTGGCGACGTTATGCGTGACGGCACCCTGCTGCAAGCTGAAACCGGCGAGATCATCCGCATTACCGCCGCCAGTGAAGCCGTCACCACCGCCCGTTGCAAGGATCCCTTGACCTTTGCCAGGGCCTGTTATCACCTGGGCAACCGCCACGTTCCCTTGCAGATAGGCGACAACTGGCTACGCTACCAGGTTGACCATGTTCTGGATGATATGGTGTCCCTGCTTGGACTGGAACTGGACCATGAACAGGCTCCCTTTGAGCCTGAGAACGGTGCTTATAGCAAAGGTCATTCCCATCATCAGCACAGTCATGCTCACGAACATGGACACGCCCATCATGAGCATCACCACTGAGTCGCTGCTGGGTCTGCTGCATCTGGCCAGCCCGGCACTGCCGGTTGGTGCGTTTGCTTACTCCCAGGGGCTGGAAACCGCCATTGACCGACAGTGGTGCTATAACCGTGAGACCACCGGCAACTGGATCAGTGAACTGATGCAACAGGGCATGGCCCGTCTGGATATACCGGTGTTTTTCCGGCTATACGACGCCTTTGCAGTAGAAGACCGGCAGCAGGTTAGCCACTGGAACGAAACGCTGCTGGCTTTTCGGGAGACCAGGGAGTTATACGATGAAGACTGCCAGGTTGGCCGGGCCTTTGCTGTCTGGGTCAAGTCCATGTATCCGGACGAAGCCCGCACGGACTGGTTGCAATCGCCGACACAGGCCGCCATGTTCGCCCTGTCCTCGTTATGTCATGGCATCGATAAGAAAACCGCTGCGACAGGGTTGCTCTGGTCCTGGTGTGAGAACCAGGTAACCGCAGCCACCAAAGCCGTTCCCCTTGGCCAGACCGATGCCCAGCATATTCTGAAGCGCCTGATTCACGGGATAGAACCTGCACTCACCCAGGCCCAGTCACTGGCAGATCATGAAATTGGTAACAACCTGATGCACTTTGCCATGGCCAGTTGCTGGCATGAGCATCAGTATTCGAGGCTATTCCGCTCTTAACCTGACCATTTACCCGTTAATAACAAGGACAATCACCATGACAACATCAAGAACCCCACAAACCCTGCGTGTCGGTGTCGGTGGCCCGGTCGGTTCCGGTAAGACCGCACTGTTGACCAAACTCTGTGCAGCCATGCGCGACCATTACAATCTGGCCGTGGTCACCAACGATATTTATACGAAAGAAGACGCCCAATTTCTGATGCGCAATGAAGCGCTGGACGAAGACCGGATCATCGGGGTAGAAACCGGTGGCTGCCCACACACCGCCATTCGTGAAGACGCCTCCATGAATCTGGCGGCAGTTGATGAGCTGTACCAGCGCCACCCCGGTCTTGAGCTGGTTCTGGTAGAGTCTGGTGGCGATAACCTGAGTGCCACTTTCAGCCCGGAACTGTCTGATCTGACCCTCTATGTCATCGACGTTTCTGCCGGTGACAAAATCCCACGCAAAGGTGGCCCGGGCATTACCCGCTCCGACCTGCTGATCATCAATAAAACAGACCTGGCACCTTATGTTGGAGCCTCTCTGGAAGTGATGGATCGGGATGCCAGAAAAATGCGGGGAGACCGCCCGTTTTTCTTCACCAACCTGAAGGCCAACGAAGGCGTGCGGGAGATCATCGATTTCATTATCGATAAAGGCATGCTGGACGCCAAAATGCCGGAAGCAGCAGCAACCACGTAGAATATCCGACGGTTCAACTTATAAAATCCAAACAAGGAAAACAGGCATGAACATCAAATTACTGTCACTGGCCAGCGTGAGTACCCTGATCGCCAGTCAGGCTATGGCCCACCCGGGAGATCACTCTACCGGTGGCGTGATGGCGGCTATCTGGCATCAGCTGACGGAACCGGATCATCTGTTGTTTGCCGGTTTAATGGCTGCTGCTGTTATTGTTGGCGTGAAGGTTTATCAGAAGAAGAAAGCATAGGGCCTGTTGAGCAGAAGAGCATCAGAGCGGGATTTCTCTGATGCTCTCAAATACGGTCTTACTCAGCTATCTCAATAATTCAAGGGAAAAGTGATACAAAATACGTTTTTGGGAATTTATTCTTTTCCCATATCAAAAACAAGATCTGCAAATTATAAAAAACTTCCAGCCCGGCATGGGCATGAACTGATGGGGTGAAAGTCCCCTGTGGGAGAACCTACATCTGACTGGCGGTAAAGACGCCTGCTGATGACAACCA
>NZ_JBLYZG010000090.1:0-13045 GCF_049310245.1 Endozoicomonas sp. ALB115
GGACCTACAGATGTGCGGAAATCGCGTTATATCATGCGCTTGGCAAGTTACCTGAACCGGAAATGACCCACAGATTTTACTGACGAGGCGATAATTTTGACCTTCAGAATGTAGCTTCTCAAATCTTTAGTGATGGTGATGATGATATACATGGGACTTCCTATGTCGATGAACTGGACGGCTTAGCTGGCGACGATTACATTTCCGGTAAGAAAGGGAATGATTTGCTCTCAGGGAATGATGGCCATGACCGGCTGTTCGGAGGTGATGGGAACGATCAGCTACTTGGTGGAACTGGGCATGATGAGCTTTATGGTGGTGCGGGTGACGATAGTCTAACTGGTGGAACTGGCGATGACCTTATGGTCGGAGGTTTGGGGAGTGATACTTATTATTATGGGTTTGGTGATGGACTTGATGTCATCAATGAATCTGGAAGCAATGAAACATTAGACCGTATTATTCTTGGAGCAGGTATTCGTTCAGAAAATATTCTGATACGTGCTCAAGGGGATGACTTGGTTCTATACATTAATGGGGATCAAGATGAAATTCGTATTCGAAATTTCTACAACAGCACAAATAGTTACCCCATTGATAAAGTTGAATTCAGTGATCCTGATAGTTCTCTGAAGGAGTGGACTTCAACAGATCTTTATACATTAGCCTTGCAGGCTACAGATGAGAATGATGAGCTACAGGGTGACAATCAGAATAATATCATTGACGGTTTGAAGGGGGATGACTTGCTTCTGGGGGGAGCCGGTAATGATAATCTCAGTGGCTCAGAAGGAAATGACACTCTAAGAGGGGAAGATGGTAATGACACCCTGATAGGAGGAGTCGGTGCTGATACTCTTGAAGGTGGGCGAGGTAATGACAGACTTGAAGGCGGGGCTGGCAACGACCTTCTTTTGGGTGGAGCTGGAAGTGATACCTATGTCATAACTGCTGATGGAAGTCAGGATATTGTAGAAGACTATGATATTACTGGCACTGACCTCGATAAGATTCTTTTTGATTCAACCATTAACCCTGAGAATGTTAGTTATCGAAGAACAGCCACTGATCTGATCATCGAAATTAATAAAGATGATGTTATTTCGAAGGTCATAATCAGAAATGGATTTATCAGTGAGCGCAACCAAATAGATCAGCTGGTATATGCTGATGGCACTGTAACCAGTATGTCTGAGGCTCTGGCGCAGGCTGCTCAGTGGACAGGGACAGATGGAGTTGAAAAAGTCTACGGTTATGCCGGTGTAGATATTATCAACGCTTTGGGTGGAAATGATGTAATTTATGGCCGGGATGGTGATGACCAGCTGTCAGGTGGTGAGGCTGATGACCGCATTTACGGTGAGCTGGGTAATGACAAGCTCTTAGGAGAAGATGGTGCAGATTACCTCAATGGCGGTATAGGTGATGATTCACTCAGTGGTGGTAGAGCTAACGACCAACTACACGGTGACAAAGGTAATGATAACTACATATTTGCCCAAGGGGATGGACACGACACCATAACGGAATATTCATCGGGTACTGACACTGATGTAATCCAGTTAGGCGAAAGCATTCTTCCAGCCAACACCACACTTCTAAGACAAACCGATGATCTTTTGATCAAGATTGATGGTGATGCTCAATCCATTCGGGTTCGTAACTATTTCAACAATGATGCCACATCAGGCTATGCGGTAGACCGGATTGAATTCGCAGACGGTACTATCTGGGATATTGATACCGTAAAAGCGAAAGTTATTGTTCCTACGGAAGGTAATGATGATGTCTGGGGCTATAACTCCTCGGATGACAACCTGACAGGTTTGGCTGGCAATGATGTCATTAGAGGTCTTGGTGGAAATGACATCATCAATACCGGTGCGGGTGATGACACAGCCTACGGTGGTGACGGTAACGACACTATTGATGGAGCTGAAGGTGCAGACCGTCTTTATGGTAATGATGGCAATGACACAATCTCTGGTTCTGCTGGTCAGGACAGTCTTTACGGAGAGGATGGTGATGATACTCTGACCGGTGGTGCAGACAACGATTTCCTCTACGGAGGCTTTGGTAATGACACCTATGTGATCGCTAAAGGCGATGGTGCTGATATCATCCATGACGCAACCACGGGCTTAGATACAGACAAAATTCAATTCGGCGAAGGCATTCAGCCAGACCAAACCACTTTATTACGGCGTAATAATGACCTCCTGATTCGTATCGACGACGGTGCTCAAACAGTTCGTGTCCAGAACTATTTCAACAGCGACGCTTCTACTGGACAGGCTATTGACCTGATTGAATTTGCGGATGGTACCCGCTGGGATATTGCAACCGTCAAAACCAAAGTCATGTCTCCAACGGAAGAAGCTGATGAGCTGTGGGGCTATGACGAAAGTGATGACACCCTGACCGGCCTCGGCGGCGATGATGTGATCAAGTCTCTGAAAGGGGATGACATTATTGATGCTGGAGCTGGTGCAGATATTGTCGAAGGTGGTGAAGGTAATGACCTACTGACTGGGGGCTTGGGCAATGATCGCCTGACGGGTGGCCAGGGCAATGATACCTATCTGTTCAGTCATGGGCATGGACAAGATACGATCCATAATTATGACGCTGAAGAAGGACGAGTTGACCGGATTCGCTTTGGCAGCAGCATTACGACAAGTGACGTCCGTGTAACAAGGCAGAATGATGATCTGGTTCTGATTACATCACCCAATGACTCCATTCGGGTTGAACGTTATTTTCAGGCTGATGCATCCTCTAACTATGTCTTGCAGGAAATAGAGTTTACAGATGGTACTGTCTGGGGTATTGAGCAAGTCAAACTCAAGGCCCTTACCGGTAATGACGATGCTGATACGCTGAGAGGTTATGCCAGTGATGATCAGCTATCCGGGCTTGGAGGTAATGACACACTCTATGGTCTCGCAGGAAATGACCAGCTCCAGGGCGGTGAAGGTAACGACAAACTCTATGGTGGTGAAGGGGATGATCAGTTAGAGGGTAATGCGGGTAATGATACCCTTTATGGTGAGTATGGAGATGATGTTCTGGATGCCGGTGGAGGGGATGACTCCCTTTACGGAGGTCAGGGTAATGATAACCTGACTGCGGGTGCTGGCAACGATAATCTCTATGGTGAGAGCGGTAATGACGAACTCAGAGGCGGCGATGGAAACGACCTGCTGGATGGCTCCTCTGGTGATGATGTGCTCGAAGGCGGTAAGGGGCAGGATACTCTTAACGGGGGAACTGGTTCTGATCGTTATCTGTTCGCGCGAGGCGATGGTCAAGACCTTATCTATGATGACTTTGCAGATTCAACAACTCTGATTCTGAGTGATCTGGATGGTGGCCAGGCTGACTTCAGTAATGTGGTTTTCCGTCGTGTGAACTCGGATCTTCAGCTGACCTTTAAGGACAGTAGTGGCGATCAGATTACATTGAAATCTTTCTTCAGTGATGATCAGCCCAAGAGTGGATTAACCATTGAAAAGCCTGATGGTACTTCAGAAGTTCTGGATGCCAGTGCAGTTGCGTTGAAAACACTGGTCGGCACTGTAAGCGATGATGTTATTCAGGCTAATAGTCTTGATAACGTCATTAATTCATTGGACGGCAATGATCGTATAGATGCGTACGCTGGTAACGACACGTTAAATTCGGGGGCCGGAGATGACGTGATTTATGCCGGTGAAGGGGATGACAGTCTCACAGGTGGGTTAGGCAATGACCAACTCTATGGTGGTGACGGCGATGATCAGTATTTATTCTCCGCAGGTCATGGTAATGATCAAATAGATGACACCTCTGGTAACGATGAACTCCGTTTTACGGATGTAAATCCTGATTCTGTATTGTTACGTCGCGACGGAACGGACTTACTGATTACCAATACTTCGACAAACGATGCTATCCGCATTCGCAACCAGTTTGCGACTGCGGCTGGCATCGTTAGTGCAAACGCAGTTGACCGTATGGTCTTTGCTGATGGCACCGTTTGGGATCATGACACCATAAAAGAGATGGCTCTTAAGGGCACTTCCGGAGATGACACTATCTATGCCCACCCGGACAACGATAGTGTTGACGGCCTGGAAGGCAATGACGTTATCTATGGTCGCGAAGGGAATGACACTCTCTCTGGTTCTGGTGGTAATGACCAACTTTATGGTGAAGCCGGAAATGATCTGCTGGATGGTGGCCTTGGAGACGATACTCTCATAGGCGGCACCGGCGCGGATACGCTTCAGGGGCAGGACGGTCAGGATAATCTTCAAGGTGAAGATGGTGACGATATTCTGCGAGGTGGAGATCACAACGACCAACTGCTCGGCGGGGCTGGCCAGGATCGGTTATACGGTGATGCCGGAAACGATAGCCTTGATGGTGGTAGTGGTGACGATGAGCTGCATGGCGGTGATGGTAATGATGTCCTGAACGGCGGTTACGGCTCAGACCAGCTTTATGGTGGTGCCGGAGATGACAGTCTGACGGGTACAGGCCATCTCATTGGTGGAACAGGTAATGACACCCTTGAGGGAAGAGGATTCCTGGATGGTGGTGATGGCGATGACCACTTAACTGGCTGGGGATCAGACACATTACATGGCGGCGACGGTAACGATACGCTCATCGCCTTTAATGATCCATTCTCTACACTGGCTATCTCTTTTAATGCTGGCAAGGGTAACGACACACTCTACGGCTCATTTGGTAATGACATCTATACCTTTAATTTGGGAGATGGCCATGACCTTCTGATAGAGCGTCGTGAGGATGAGTCATACAGTAACATTGATCCTTCTTTAGATACGATTCTATTTGGGCAAGGCATTGTAGACAGTGACCTTTCTTTCGAGCGGCACGGTGACAACCTGCTCATTAAACACAGCAATGGCACTGATTCGATTACCGTCCAGAACTGGTTCCGTGAGCCTACCAATCACTTCAAAGTCAATCAGCTTAGATTCATGGATGACACTAGCTTGACTGATGCAGATGTTGAAAATCGTGTCGTCACATTTGGTACTGATGGTGATGATGCCCAGTTACTGGGATACCGGAATCTGAATGATGAAATTCATGCCGGAGCAGGTAACGATAAAGTCTGGGGGCGTGCCGGTGATGACCAGCTCTATGGTGGTGCCGGAGATGATTACCTGGACGGTGAAGACGGTAACGACCGACTCTTTGGTGGCAGTGGTGTCGATAATATCCACGGAAAAGCCGGTGATGATCATCTAGAAGGCGGTCTGGGTAATGACAGTCTTTCGGGAGGCAGTGGTGCTGATGCTGTCTATGGTCAGGAAGGTGCAGATAGCCTCTTCGGTGGTGCCGGTGATGACCTTTTGGATGGCGGCACTGAAAATGATTATATCGATGCCGGTGATGGTAATGACACACTGCTGGGTGGAGACGGTGCCGATCAGTTAAGAGGTGAAGGAGGCAATGATGCCCTTCGGGGTGGTGCTGGTGACGATAAGTATGTCTGGAGTCTCGGTGATGGAGCCGACACGATCGATAACAGTGGTGGCGGTGTAGATATCCTCCTGCTTGGTGGTGGAGCGACTCAGGATCGACTCAGTTTTGAAAGGGATGGCGACGATCTGCTGATTAAAGCCAATGGTGATGACGCTCAATCCATAAGAGTCATTAAGCACTACCTGGGAGGGGATTACGCTCTGGATGCAGTTCAGCCAGACGGTGGAACACTCATTTCAACCACGCAGATCAATCAACTGGTAGCCGGAGGCAGTGATCCAGACTTCGATTCCGTTGTGAATGGAACTGAGGCCGGAGAGCAGCTGGCTGGTAGTAACAACAAAGATAAGATACTCGGAAAGGGCGGAAACGACGTTATCTTTGGTATGGCGGGCAATGACCGTCTTGAAGGAGGTGACGGCAATGATCAGCTGGTTGGAGGTAATGGCGGTGGTGTAGGTACCGGAGATGATGTGCTTCTCGGTGGCCTTGGTAACGACATACTCCGTGGCGAAGACGGCAATGACACTCTGGATGGTGGTGCCGGTGATGACCACTATTACTACAACGCCGGAGATGGTGTGGATGTCATTGATGCCACTGGTGGAGGAACGGACTGGATTCTCTTCAACGGAAATATAGATCGGAACCGACTCAGCTTCCATCAGGATGGCAATGATTTGGTTATTCTGCTGGATAACGATTTAGGTCAACAGGTAAGAGTGAAAGAGCATTTCCTTGGTGGTGAGAAAGCCATTAGTTATGTTCAGCCTTCCGATGGTGGGTACGCAATACCGGCTTCCTCTTTTGCAGGGTTACTGACCGATCTACCCTCACCAGATAATGGTGGTGGCGATACGGGAGGTGGCAGCAACCCAGACCCTGATGATGGATCTGGACAAACGCCTGGTAATGGTGAAACGCCTGTTGCTGAAACTGGCGGAGATGATTCAATCACGGGCACTTCTGCCAATGACATCCTCTTGGGTGGTGCAGGAAATGACACCCTGACGGGAGGTGCCGGTAATGATCAATATGTCGGTGGCACTGGAGATGACACTTATGTGTATACCAGCGGTCAGGATGTTATCGATAGTACTGGTGGTGGTACCGATATCCTTCGCTTCTCAGGTGGAATTGGATTCAGTGATGTTTCTTCCGGATTGGTTAAATCTGGTGATGACCTGATCTTGCGCGTAGCAGGCGGGCCTAATCAGGTAACGCTGAAGAACTTCTTCCTTGGTGGAGAGCATCTGGTTGAAACCATGACCTTTGATACCGGAGGTCAAATAACCTCTGACCAGATTTTTGGAGTATTTGGCTTGCCGGTGCCTAACCCTTCTGCTGATTATGATAATACATTAGAAGGAACTACAGGTGATGATGCTTCACTCGCAGGTACCGTTCAAAACGATTTGGTTAAAGGCTTTAATGGTGATGACCAGCTTCTTGGGAATGCAGGGAATGACCGCCTTGAAGGCAGTAATGGTGCCGACACCTTGAATGGTGGTGCCGGTAATGACTTGCTGATAGGTGGCCGGGGCAACGACACTTATGTAATCAATGCCGGAGGTGGTCAGGATGTCATTGTTAATTCCGGAGGAGGTTCAGACACTCTCCACTTTGATGGCATAGATTTCAATCAGGTTTCCAGTGGCCTGATGCGTAGTGGTAATGATTTTATCCTGCGGATCAGCGGTGGGACTGATCAGGTAACCTTTAAAGACTGGTTCCTTGGTGGAGACAATGTAGTTGATACTATTACGTTTGCTTCAGGTGGTCAGTTATCAGCAGCCCAGATATTCGGTGCTTTTGGAGCCAGTAACCCTGATCCAGCCGGTTCACCGGACTACCAGAATCTTCCAGATGAGCGATCATTCGGAACTATTCTGTCAGGTTCTGCTGGAGATCAGGTTATTCTGGGATCGTCGGACGCTGATTTGCTGGATGGTGGTGCTGGAAATGATCAATTGTATGGTAATGCTGGTAGTGATTACCTGATGGGTGGTGATGGTAACGATACCTATCATTTTGCAGCCAACGGCGGCTCAGACACTATCAACAACCTGTCCAATACGCCTGCTGATACTGATGTGCTGCAGCTGTCTGGTATTGAAGAAGAAAATCTTTGGTTTACCCGTGAAGGTGACAACCTGCTGATTGATGTTATTGGCTCTGATGATCAGATCACTGTGCAGGACTGGTACAGCAACGATGCCCAGAAGTTGGATCAGATACGAACCAGCGATGCAGTACTCCTGGCAAACAAGATGGATAACCTTGTAAATGCCATGGCTGGTTTTGATGCTCCTCCTCCTGGAAATGCACAGCTTCCCGATGATACCCGTACACAGGTAAATCCTGTTATTGCGGCTAATTGGCAGGCTGTTTAAGCCATCAAAGATGGGTAGGTGTGAAAGCCTACCTATTCAGTTTTGAATGATGGCCTGTGAAGGAAACTTTGCAGGCTTTTCATATTAACTGGAGGAGTAACTCATGCTACAAAAAGAAGTCTATGAAAAACATTATTTCTTTAAAATTCATTCATTTGCGTTACTTTTTTGACGTAAAAGCAATTTTGCAGGCCGAGGCCCGGATAGATATCAATATTTTTAATTGGTGTAGTTCATTGGTGTATATACCAATTTTATAAACGGTATCTATCCTTACAGCTGCAAAGGAAGTCATTTTTAAGGTATATATTTAACTAATACTAAGGGCACCAGGCCCCGAAACAATCGCTATCGACTTCGGCAATCACTCAATGGATGGATACAGATTACGTATTTACCGCAATTGAATAATTGATCCATGTCAACAAAACCGAGTTAGCAATAAGAATGAAGCCAATGTTATTTGAACCAAAAACGGCAGAAGCCATAGCAGCATTTACCCTGTCGGACCATCACCAGGTATTCCTCCGGGATGTTGATGTGTTTCTGGATTACCTGGTGAAAAATCCGGTTCAGGTTTCGAAAAGCAAGAACCTGCCTCCGGTTAAATGGGCTGAGCCACTGAACAGTCTGCTCTCCAGCCCCGAAGTGCTGACCTTGAAACGACCAATGACCACTAATTATGCCCGGCTAATGGGGCTATTATTGCTGAGTCGCAGTTCGGGGCTGGCCGCCCTTCGGCCAGATAGCAGGGGAAATACAGTACTTCATATCAATGAGGCGCTTTACCAGCAGTGGCAGGGCATGAATGGTGCTGAACGATATTTTTCCCTGCTGGAAGCGTGGATTAATCGAGGTTATGCCATGAGCGTCGGGGAGCGAATCAATACTATTGATAACCGCTTTCTGCCCGGGTTTATGATGAGGTACGGCGACACCGATCTATGGCAAGGCAAAGCGGCCAGGGATCCGGGCTTCTGGTTACGCAGGGGTAAGGCGTTCAACCTGACCATTCTCAAAATGGCCGGGATGGCTGAATTCCAGCTTGAGGATAGTAACCGGGAAATCCATTTCCTGAAATTAACGCCCTGGGGGCAGTTGTTTTTAAACGCCTGTCGGCAAGAGTTTATCGACTCGCTGAAAGACGATGAATATGAAGACGACTATGAACACATCAATCTACTGCCCGCGATAAAAGCAATTCGGCCAGATGTTCAAAAAAACCTGGAACAACCGGAGCCGATGATTGCTGCCAGTTATGTCCTGTCCGTTGCTTTGGGGAGTCAGTGCACCCGCACACTGAAAGTATCCGCTGACCACCTGCTTGAAGATCTGGCAGAAGCCATCCTTGACACCTTTGACTTTGATTGTGACCACCTTTATCACTTTCAGTATCTGAGCCCATTTGGTGCCGACCGGATGATTGGTCATCCTGCAGTAGATTTCTGATGCCTGTGTGACTGAAACCCGGCTGCGTCAACTTGAGCCGGTTCCCGGAATGAAAATCACCTTTATCTTTGATTATGGTGATAACTGGGAGTTTGAGATCGTGGTCATGCACGGCAGTGAAGAGAATACGTCTGATATCCAGGTGATCGAACGTAAAGGTGAAGCGCCGGAGCAGTATCCGGAATATGAGGATTTTTATTGATCAATATTTAACCAATTATTCTCACCCCGCCTGTCTGAAAGGCTGCCTTTATCCCCTAACGGTTTATCCACAATCTTTTCCACACAAATTCCGGATAACTGAAACAGGGGATAATAATTCGACAGGTAGCTACTGCAAAGGGTTATAAAGAAGTACTGACAGTATAAACACAACCTGCCAACAACTTATCCACAGACTTATTCTGGAAAAAGTGAGGGCGTGTCTTACATTTGATTCTGGTGTCGGCGAACAATGATCGGGAGGCGATAGTGAAAATCCCCCAGGCTATAAAGAACAATGTTGCGAATATTATTGACAGGTTTAACAAGGAGAATGGTTGTCAGTACCAGGAAAGATACCGGGGAGAATATCTGTATCTCGATAAAATTGACACCCATGGACCGGGACAGGTTTGCCGGTTGAAGTTCAACGGCGGAGAAGATAACTGGTCTTTTGCGATTTATAAATACTCCTCTGCACGACACGACAGTAAGGAAATATTCTTTCCCGGTGAAGAGTACGTGAATGGCACAGTAGAAGGTGCATTAAAGGCGGGACTGCTGGCGTACCCACCTTATCAATCAGGGATATGGTGTCGGGTTTTCATGCGGGAACCCACCAATCCTATCGTCTCATGTCTAATTCTCAGTAATCCATAATCCGCACCCGGCCAATGGTCTCAATATCCGGCGTACGGGTATTGGTCTGGTCCAGCCCTTTATAAATGAGCAGAAAGCTGCAGAACTGTTTTTTACCATTCTCTTTCTGGGTGGCACTGTTAAAGACCGTTTTCTCATTGGCAAGCAGGGTGACAGTGTCGCCCATTCGGAATGGTCGTATTGACTGGTACATTTTTTTGCTGAACCGGACTTTGATCAGTTCGCCTTCTCTATTTCTGATTTGCAGCTTGCCTGCGCTGCTGATCAGCTCCACCCCTTCTGTTTTCACTGTTTGACTGAATGGCCTTTGAAACCATAATGAAACCATTACGGTTCCCCGGAGATTACACCAATGCCAGCACTTACAGTTAAAAATATACCTGAAACACTCGATTTTTATTACAAAATCCGGGTATCTGTATACATAACCCACATCATGAAGCGTGCTTGAATGACCTGTCAGCTATCAGGTTTTTCTAAATCTTGCATCAGATACCCTATCTCTTCAGTCTTTTCGGTAAATACAGTATGAGCATCAGAAAGCCCCTGATTATAAAAATACGAGCCGATTTCCCTGGCAAAGAAATCAATCAGGAATTCAGCATCAAAGCCACCAATTTCCTGTCCTAACTCATCGTTAAAATAGTCTTTTATTTTGCTGACGAGTCGCTCCTTTTGATCGGTTGTAAATTTTATTTCATTCATACGGCTACCATTTTGTCAGTCAGCTTAACATAGATGACGAAATCACAATGATCGTTAAAGGTAGTATGATCAAAGATTGGCTGCCATTTTTGTACTTGATATTTCTATGCTGGGTTAAGCCGAGTTCTTACTCAAGTTCTTTGCAACACACATATTTTTGATTTCTAATGCTTTGAAATTGTCTGGCAAACATACATGAGCACAGGATTAGGAAAAAACTGATCAGGCAAAAAATCAGGATAACAATACCTAATGAATTTTCATTTATATCTTACCCCCGTTTCTTGTTTTGCGGTGACAGCTTTAAATGAACTTTGCTTTTTCCAGTTTTAAATAATGCCGGATGCTGTGGGGAGGGCTGGAGAAAGGCCAGCCCTTACCCGATTTAGGTGAGTTTTTACCGACGAGTTTGATCTATTTTTTCGGCCATCCATGTTTTGATAATTGCCTGGCGAGCAACACCAAGTCTAGCGGCTTCTTTGTCAAGGGCATTAATCATCCAGACTGGGAAGTCTATATTGATACGTTTTGTATCAAGATCGGGACGATGGCCTTTTTCCCATTCAACGACAGCATCAATTAAATCACTACCTTCATCAAAGGCTTTATCGAAATCTTCAGTTTTCATAGTACATAATCTCCTTTGTTCTGGAACGACGAACTGAAATAATTCTGATGTTGTTTCCTCGAAGTGTGTAAACTGCTGTCCAATGCTTTCCTTTATACACTGCAACCATCAGGTATCGTTTTTCACCCTCAACACTTGCTGGAAAAACGATCTTTGACTCATCATTCCAGAGATTTTGGGCTTCATTGAAATCAATTTCATGTTTGTCGAAATTTATCATGCTTTTGTTAGGATCATATTCAAACACGTCTAATAGATACCTTATCGATACCTTCAAGATGTGTATTATATACTATTTTGCGGGTATAGTGCGCATTCCGGAGCATTCGGCTCCCCATTCCACTAACATCCAGCCACTGATTCCGGAAGTATCTGGCCACCCATTCCGGAAACATTCGGCCACCCCTCATCGGAGCGCAGCGACGCATCGGTTTGCAGCTTAAGACGTAGGTTCGGACTTCGCCAGTTTTGCTTGTTTTTTGCGCAGTGACTCACCCTTTAAAGGGACGCGGTGGGCGTTATGAGTCAGCCGGTCCAGAATCGCATCTGCCAGTGCCGGATCACCGATCAGTTCATGCCAGTGATCAACGGGCATCTGGCTGGTAATCAGCGTGCTCTTGAGGTTGTGCCGGTCTTCAAACAGCTCCAGCAAGTCTCGCCTCTGACTCTCGTTTAAGGGAGGGGCTTCCGGCATGATGCTGCTGGAATGCAACGGCAAAGACAGAAACTGTTGCCCGTTGAATACTTTATGGTGACCTTTACCTTACCAGCGCAACTGCGGGCTCTGGCTTGGCAACATCAACGACAGGTGTACGATTTACTGTTCAGAACAGCGGCTGATACCCTGAAACAGTTTGGAGCCAATAGCAAAAAACTGAATGCAGACCTGGGAATGACCGGTGTCCTGCACACCCACAGCCGACGGCTGGATTACCATCCCCATATACATTTTGTCGTGCCCGGTGGCGGCATCAATACCCGACGAAAAGAGTGGCGCAAACTCACAGGTCACTATCTTTTCAATGGCAAGAACCTGGCCATGGTCTTTTGAGCCAGACTCCTTCGCGCCCTGGACGAACAGGGACTACTATCACTAAGCCTGCAAACAAGGCTGCCCAAAGAGTGGGTCGTCAATTGCAAACGGGTGGGCAAAGGATTACCAGCACTTGAATATCTATCCCGGTATCTGTACCGGGGCGTGATCAGCGACAACAACATCCTGGCCAGCAAACAAGGAAAGGTGACCTTCTCTTACCTCAACAGTGAAACCGGCAAAAAAGAGACGCGAACCCTGCCAGGAGAAGACTTCCTGTGGCTGGTACTGAAACATGTATTACCCAGGCGATTTCGACGATTGCGGGATTATGGATTTTTACACAGCAACGCAAAAAAACAATTATCACTGGTGCAACTGGTTTTTACACGTCATGGTCAAAGCAGTAGAACCCGTGATTCGTCCGCAATTCAAATGCAGGCATTGCGGCGCAGCGATGAAGCACATTGCGTT
>NZ_JBLYZG010000091.1:0-12660 GCF_049310245.1 Endozoicomonas sp. ALB115
GACCACCGGAGCAACGACCACCGAGGCAACGACCACCGGAGCAACGACCACCGAAGCGCCGACCACCGAGGCAACGACCACCGAGGCAACGACCACCGGAGCCACGACCACCGGAGCAACGACCACCGGAGCGCCGACCACCAAAGCGTCGACCACCAAAACGCCGACCACCAAAACGCCGACCTTTGGAATATTGACGACCGCCAAGCCGCCCACCACAGTTCCGACCGTTATAGTAGAAACAGTTACATGTTCAAAAAACAATAATGTTTCTCCGGTTTGTTGTGGAGATAAACGTGGCTTATACCAAGATTATTGGAGAAGCGGTCCAGGCGGAGGAGTTCCGCCTCGCTGCAGTAGCTTAGCCCTTATCAAGAAAAAATCAGGATGTACCAATAAAACTAAATTACGCGATGTTTATTTTAACCGATTTAATTCAGTGGATGATTTTTGTAAATCCAACGGGTGGGGTAAGGCTGTTTATGATCCCGCGTGAGCCCGCGAAACCGTGTCGTATATGGTCCGCCCCGCATTGCAAGGAAAATTTTTCCATCATGACGTTAAAGAGTAATGCTTGCATATATCCGGCCTTTGGGGTGAGGTCTCAAAGGGAATCGGGGTCAGGTCTTTAATTATGTATGACAAATGTCGTTTATGCTGTTAACAAAGATATTTGGAGAGTAGACCGTCGGAACTTCCCCGACAGCTCCTCGCAGAACGGTACGTGAACCTCTCGATTCATACCGTTCCCATCGGGCAGGTTAATTTCATACTCGTGAACCAATTCGATAGACAGCTTGCAGCCATGCAGGACAACCTACCCAATTAACTCCATATGAAAGTAACCCTGTTTTCACTACGAACTCCTCCGGTTTATCAGGTACTCAATCTCTTGTGGTTGCAGCCACTTGGGAGTCTCCCTTAGCATCCACGCGACTGGTTCCCGCAGTTCCACAGAAGAGCCCGGCACAGATTCATGCCACCTATACGCCGGACACCACCTGCACAGCATTCGGAATTCACTTGCAGATTTATCCCGGGAGATTATGCGGCCCCCGGTTTTGATGTCAGAAAAAGTCTTTTACGAAGACCTGCCCCCAGCTTTTTTGACCCCAGCTTTTTACGCAGTTCGGGACCTGCCCCCCCCGGCTTTTCTCTGTTTTATAAGATTCTTGCGCATTATCAGTTGCAGATAATTCAAACGGTTCTTTTTGATGCCTCAGCCTTGTCTATCCTTGTCTCATTTTGCGAGGTAATAACTTTGATATCCCAACCTGCCGTTCAGTCCACAGGCGCACCCATGGCTTCTGGCTCCGTACCCGATCAGCCAACGGAAAGTGACGGGCTATTTGCCGGGTTTTTAACGGTCGCCCCTTGGCGCGTTCCGATCCTGTTTTTGCGGTCGCTTCATCCCGGTTATATTCCTCCCGGGACGCAGCCGTCGGCACAACCGGATGAAGGTCCGGCCTTCACTTTTGGCAGCCCCGATGGGCAGGACAGCAGCTTTTTCCAGGGTGTTGAGCTGGCGGCCCGGCTGGTGTCGCCTTATACAGTGCTGCCAGCGGAGATCCGCACGATGCTGGAGGGCATTGTCACTTTTTCCGCAGCGACCCGTTTCAGGGATCTTTTGGGCGCTTTTGGAGCGACTGAAGGTTCTCCTCCAACGGAAGGTCGGGCAGACATTTCAGAGGACCGCTCCCCAACAAACGACAAAGACAGGAAAAACAAGAAGCCGCAGCAAACACGACAACGAACCAGCCCGCCAGCCACTACCTCCATCGGCACTGGTCAGCTACCGAAAACCGCCATGGCACTGGGTGCCCTGTCCAGCCTGACCGCTGCGGCGGCTGCATCCCCATCCGGCAGTAAAGAAGTGTGGAAGCCGGTGCCGGATGCCAAAACTCTGGACAAGTTTGGCCGTGATCCGGACTATCTACTGAGTGGTAATTACTTCCAGACTGCGAATATTGATGGTGGTGAATTACTCCAACCCATTGGCAGCGATGGTCAAGCATTTACCGGTAAATACAATGGTCAGGGATATACCATTGAGAATCTCCGGGACTGCTTTGTGAAAAATCTGAAGGGTGAGGTTGATGGCCTGCGTTTCACTGATGCCAGTATAGGGTCCAGCTCTGGTCCAACTGCGGTGGTGGCCTGTAAAGTTTCACGCGGTGGGACAGTCAGTAATATCCGGGTTGAAAATGCACATGTTGACAACCGATGGGATAATGCGGCAATTGTAGGGGGTGAAATCGACGGAAAGGTTGCCAATATCACAGCAGTTGATTGCTCTGTCAGCGCTGGAAAGCATGCTGGTATCGGCGGAGGAGCTGTCTTATCAAAGGGAGCTCTTGCTAACATCACAGCAATCAACTGCACGGTGGAAAACCCCGGTTATTATTTAAATTTTTATGATGTCGGTATCGGGGCAGGCCAGGTTTTTGGAAGCATTGCCAACATCATTGCAATTAACTGCAACGTGAAAACGCTCCGTGATGGTAATGGTGATGCCGGTATCGGGGCGGGGGCAGTTTATTCTCGTTATTCTGATTCTGGCGGAGGCGTTTCTAACACCGTCGCTAACACCATAGCGATAAATTGCACAGTGGGAACTTCCGGTAGAGGTGATGCTGGTATTGGTGTGGGGAAAGTTATTGGACGCCAGGCTTACACCGTCGCTAACACCATGGCGATAAATTGCACGGTGGAAACCTCCGGTGATGGTGCTGATGCCGGTATCGGTGCGGGGAGCATTGATTATGGAACCATTGCTAACATTGCTAACACCATGGCATTCAACTGCAAGGTTAAAACCTCAGGAAAAACTGCAAATGCAGGTATCGGGACAGCAAGGCGCGGCACTGTGCTCAACACTAAGGCGGTAAACACCACTGTCGAAAGCAGATATGCCGATGCAAGTATCCGGGGAGGGTTTAACCCCACTATCTGTAATGTTCGCATTAACGGTACACTGCAACCAGACACCGCCGGGGATTGCCTCTACTTGCTCGATCATTTCTGTGAAGATACTGACCCCCGCCTGTTGAAGCCGAATTGCCAGCCCGGTGACTGTTATTCATGGGCATTAACAAATGACACTTTCACCGGGTTTGCGTCATGTCCTGTTGCCTTGGAAACCATCTCAACCACTCCCAGACAAATCACAACACCAGAAGCAATAGCAACTTCTGCACACAGCCCAACGTCGCCAACAGTCACTAACCAGCTGATCGAAGTCGCCAACGCCGAAACCCTGGTTAAAATCGGCACTGACCACAACTACCCACTGAACGGCACCTATATCCAAACCACCGATATCGATGCCAGCAGCTTGAGCCAACCTATCAGGCACTTTACCGGCCAGTACAATGGCCAGCACCATGCTATTACCAACCTGGATTGCTGCCTGGTGGACAACCTTGAGGGTGATATCGGCAACCTGCACTTTACCGGCGCCAGTATCAGCGCCAGCAAGCCAACGGGTGTGGTGGCCTGTGGACTGGGCGGCAACGGCAAAATCCATGACATCCTTGTGGACAACAGTCAGGTCATAACCTCCGGTAATGATGCCGACGCAGGTATCGGGGCCGGAGTCCTGTCGGGGGGCACGGTGGTCAACACCACTGTGGTGAACAGCACGGTGACCACCGCCGGTGAGGGAGCCGATGCCGGTATCGGTGCCGGGAGTATTGGCAATGGCGCAGCGATTTCCCAAATCACGGCCCTGAACAGCCGGGTGGAAACCTCCGGCAATAATGCCAATGCCGCTATCGGCGTCGGGGCCATGGGCAGTGACACAAGGATCGCCGATACCCTGGCCCGGGGCAGTTCGGTTACAACCTCCGGCTATGATGCCAATGCCGCTATCGGGACCGGGGCTATGGATTCCCGGGCAAGGATGGCTGGCACCCGGTCTGACAACAGCCAGGTGGTAACCTCGGGAGTCGGTGCCGATAGCGCTATCGGTGCCGGGGAGATCAGGGGCAACGGCACCGTTACTGATACCCGGGCGGTGAACAGCACAGTAACCGCCTCCGGTAATGAGACCTTGGTGGGTATTGCTGCAGGCCGGTTCAGGCGCGGGGCCGTGATTGCCAATACCACGCAGGTGAACAGTTTTGCCAGGAGCACAGGTTACTCTTCAGGCGTGGCCGGGGGACCATTACCGGCCACACCGGCACCGCCGGTAGCGAACACCACCATGAACTTTTCCGGCCTGCCGGGGGCCACCATGATGCTGCCCACCACGGCGGCACCGCTGGCGGCTACCCTGAGTACTGGCGCAGTAGCCGGTATCGCCCTGGGGGCTGCGGCCGCCTTTGTGGTGGCAGGGGTGGTGGCAGGGAGGTACATTTATCGTCATTATTGCCGCGGGTCATCCCCTGCCGCTGCCGATGACTCGCAGGAGTTGGTGGCCATCAATACTGTGGGGCAGGCAGAGGAGGCGGGTGCCCAGTCGATGATAGAAGCCGTCAGTAAAGAGGCAAGAGGAACCTGTCAGTGAACCACGCTCCGAAACCTCTCCTCCAAAGCCGCCCGGGCTGAAAAAACCGGCACGGTTACTGAACGGGGCAATTATGTTTTTTTGCCCCGGCCTTACGCAGTATTTTTATGATCGGCTGGTTGCCCTGATGACAGGCCAGATCAAGGGGGCTGGTGCCGTTGCGGTCGGCGAGGTTGGGGTTTGCGCCTTTTGTCAGCAATTCCAGCACGGAACTCTCAGACCCCTTGAGGACGGCACTGAGCAGGGGGGTCTTGCCACTCTGGCGGGCGATATTGGTATCCGCGCCGTTGTCCAGCAGAAATTTCACAATGGCCTTGTTCTCCGTTTCTACTGCCAGGTGCAGGGCCGTTGAGCCATCTTCAGTGGCCAGGTTGATGTTTGCCCAGCCATTGGACAGGCGGGTGACAATGGGCAGGTGGCCACGTTTTGCGGCAATATGCAGGGCTGCCCAGCCATCGCTACTGGTAAGGTCAAGTTCGGCCTTCTGCCTGATCAGGTATTGGACGATCTTGACTCTACCTTCCTGGGCCGCCAGGTAAAGGGGCGTTTCACCGGTGCTCAGTCGGGCATTGATGTCCGTATTGGCAGCAATCAGCGCTTCCACAATCCTCTCATGGCCAGCACTGGCGGCCAGATGCAAGGGTGTCAGGCCATTGTTGTGGGCAATGCCGGGATTAGCCCCGGCCTCGAGCAGGGCCTGGGCGATGGCCTCAAAGCCTTTAAGTGTGGCAATGTACAGCGCGGTTTTGCCATTGTTCAGGGCCGCATTGATAAAAGTATTTGCCCTGCTGTCTGCCAGCAGAACCTGCAGGACGCTCAGTTTGCCATGCCGGGCGGCCACATGCAGCGGCGTTAAGCCGTTGTCAGAAACTGCCCCGGGATCGGCACCTTTGGTTATCAGGGCCCCTGCGATATCCCGGAAGCCACCCTCTGCCGCGATGTGTAAAGGCGTCAAACCGTCCATGGCGGTAAAGTTAACTCTCGCCCCAATGGCAATCAGATGCTCGACGATCGGAAAAAGTCCCTGCTGGACGGCACTGAATAGCGGTGTTTCGCCGTTATTCCGGGCAACATGGATATCTGCCCCGGCCTTGATCAGGGTTACCAGGCACCGCAGGCTGCCATACTGGGCGGCGATGAATACGGGAGTTTCGCCGGTCACCAATCGGGCCTCAATATTCGCCTGCCTCTCCGCCAGGGCCATGACGATACTGGCGTGGCCGTACTGGGCAGCAAGGTGCAGGGCAGTAGTACCATCGTTACTGGCAGCATCAAGGTTTGCAGCATTGTTGATCAGGGCCAGCACAATCGCCAGGTGGCCAGCCCGTGCCGCCAAATGCAAGGCAGTATAGCCATCTTCACAGATCCCATTGAGCCGGGTCCGGGCATCCTCAGCCAACAGTTGCAAACAGGTTTCACAACCACTGCTGGCGGCCATGTGCAGTGCCGTCCAATCATCATCATGGGTGGCCGCATTTGGATCAGTCCGGGGATCGCCGAGCAGGGTCTGCAAACACAGCCTGTGGCCATGGCGAGCAGCAAGATGGAGTGGGGTGGTTCCGTCCTTCAGAGCCTTATTGGGATGAACCCCGGCATCCAGCAATAGTTGTGCGATGGTTGCATGTCCCTGGTGGGCAGAGATAAGCAGTGGGGTCCAGCCACTCTTGCTGGCCTGGCCAGGAGATCCGCCGTTAGCCAGCAGCACTTGTACACAGGCTTCCCGGCCTTCCCGGGCGGCAATATACAGGGGCGTTGAGCCATCCTTGCAGCAGGCATCGGGAACGGCCCCACACTCGAGCAACATGGCAACCACCTTTACATGGCCTGCGCGGGCGGCCAGAAACAGGGGCGTTTCTCCGCGCTTCAGGACGGCATTGAGATTTGCCCCACCCCTGGCGAGGGCGAATACCACCTCTTCATGCCCTTTTTCGGCGGCAATATGCAGTGCAGTTGAACGATACTGGAAGGCCGTGTTGGGGTCAGCCTCAAGACTGAGCAGGAGGCGGACCATAGGGGGATGGCCTTTCAGGGCGGCAACATAGAGCGGTGGAGCACAGTCCTCACCGGAGATATTGGGGTTTGCCCCAGCGGCCACCAGGGTTTTGACAATCTTCTCATGGCCATGGCTGACGGCGACAAACAGCAAGAACACGTTGTTACCGGTAACCTGCGACTTGAAGGACTGCTGCACAATATCCGGACAGGATTTCAGAAACGTCTGGAGGGTCTCGAGATCACCGATCGTGCAAGCCTGGACCGGCGCTGCCTCGCAATATTTGTTGGGCAACCGATATCCCACCGGAGCCTGACGAATCAGCGGTATTACCGGTTGCTGACAGACATAGCAGTGCCGTCCATGCAGTGGTTGTTCATCAAGCCAGTTGGTAATGCACCGCAAGTGAAAACGGTGATGACAGGCGGTGGTGACCATCTCCCTTGGTCCTGACTTGCCCATACTGCTTTCATGGCAAATGCTGCATACGGGGGGGGTAGTCGCTGGGGTGCTATCAATGGTTTTCATAGCATCAGAAGGTATTGAATCAGAAAATCAAGAGTTTGAGTAAAGGCATTAAATAAACTGGAAAGTTCCCGGGTACGAAATAAATAGAACGTAACTATTACCTCAAACTATATTCCCGGCTTTTTTCCTGTTTTATAAGATTTCTTGCCCATTGCCCGTTACCAATAATTCAAACGGTTCCTTGCATCGCCTGTGCCTTGTCTACCCTTGCCCTTATTTTGCGAGGGAATAACGTTGATATCTCAACCTACTGTTCAGTTAACAGGCGCAGCCACTGCCTCGGGCTCCATACCGGTTCAGCCAGGGGAGAAATGGGGCGTATGGGCAGGGATGAGGGTCGCTTTCTGGGATGGTTTTATTCCATTTTGGCAGTCCTGGGATCCTGATTATGTACCCCCCCAAGATGCAGTCGTCGGTGCAACCGGATAAAGGTCCGGCCTTCACTTTTGGCAGCCCCGGTGGGAAGGACAGTAGCTTTTTCGAGGGTGTTGCGCTGGGTGCCCGACTGGTGTCGCCTTATACGGTGCTGCCAGCGGAGATCGGCACGATGCTGCGGGGTTTTATCACGCTTTCCTCAGCGACCCGGCTCAGGGATCTTTTTGGTGCGACTAAAGGTTTGCCACCAGGGCAGAGCCAGGCAGACAGCCCGGTGGACGGCTCGCCAACAAACGACAAAGGCAGGAAAAAAAGAAACCGCAGCAAACACCACAACGCACCAGCCCACCGGCCAGCGCCTCCGTCGGCCTTGGCCAGCTACCGAACGCTGCCGTGGCACTGGGTGCCCTGTCTGGCCTGACCGCTGCGGCGGCTGCATCCCCATCCGGCAGTAAAACCGAAGGGTGGATTAAGGTGCCGAATGCCACAACCCTGGGCAAGATTGGCCGTGATCCGGACTATCCACTGAATGGCACTTACCGGCAGACGGCGGATATTGATGGTAGCCAGCTAAACCAGTCCATTGGTAATAAGAACGATCCGTTTACCGGGGAGTACGATGGGCAGTGCCGTACCATCAGCAACCTGTCTAAATGTTTTGTTGACACTCTGAAACAAGGCCGCATCCATCACCTTCACTTTACTGGTGCCAATATAAATTCCAAGGAGGTGGCTGGGTTAGCAGCCTGTGTTGTTGATGTTAATGGCACAGTCAGTGATATCTGGGCCGAAAATGTTCATATTTTCACCTTGGGTAAAAATGCAGACGCCGGCATCGGGGGGGGCAGGTTTCCGGAACGGTTGCCAACACCACGGCGGTGAACAGCACGGTCGAAACCTCGGGTTGGAATGCAGACGCCGGCATCGGGGGGGGTACCGTGGAGGAACGGTTGCCAACACCACGGCGGTGAACAGCAGGGTCAATACCACGGGTGACAGGGCAGACGCCGGCATCGGGGGGGGGGGTAGTGGAACGGTTGCCAACACCACGGCGGTGAACAGCTATGTCAATGGCATTAAAGAGGGGAATTCTTCTATCTCCAATGATCAGCTTCTTTGCCAAAAAGCAGACCTGCGTGTGTTAACAGCCGATTGCTCTTTGAGAACTGAATTTCTGGATGCGTTGGATTTTTCGTACGATGCGCTGGATGTTTCGTACAGTGATGCTTGCCCGGTAAATGCCGCTACAGCGACAACAGCCGCTACAGTGCCAACAGTCGCCACAAGGCGCGGGGCCGTGGTTGCCGATACTACGCAGATGAACAGTTTTGCCAGGAGCACAGGTTACTCTTCAGGCGTAGCCAGGGAGCCATTACCGGCCACACCGGCACCGACGGTAGCGGACTCCACCATGAACTTAACCGGCCTGCCGGGGGCCACCATGACGCTGCCCACCACGGCAGCACCACTGGCGGCTACCCTGAGTACCGGCGTAGTAGTCGGTATCGCCCTGGGGACTGCTGCCTTTGCGGTGGCAGGCGTGGAGTTAGGGAGGTACATTTATCGTCGTTATTGCCGCGGGTCATCCGCTGCCGATGACCCGCAGGAGTTGGTGGCCATCAATACTGTGGGGCAGGCATATGAAGAGATTGAAACTCGCAATCTCCGCAGAATAAGAACCGCTGTAAAGTAGATCATTTCAATGAGTTTGATATGCACAATCTCCGTTCACCCTGAGCGGAGTCGAAGGGTGCCAGGCACGATCTATCATGCTTCGGAGTTAACGCCCTTCGATGCTTCGACAAGCTCAGCACTCAGGACGAACGGAGTTTGGAGGCTCCGAAATGTGGAAATTATTCAAGGACTATTCCTTATTGCCATGGAAGCAACGGGTCGTTAACACTCATGCAAAACAGCAGCACAGGCTTTGACAGGCTCGCTTTGGCAGAGGTAGCAAAACTGGAGAATGGTGGCATAGATCGGCATTTTTTATGCCTGAACCACCATTTTTCCTATGACATGCCGATTAAACTGTTTATTACGCCAACATATCGATAAAAACAACTCTTGAGAGATGGCACATGGGGACTTTGATTCCATCAGATAAAAGACCAACACCTTCCACAACACTTTCCACAACAACAGCACCACGCTCTGAACAGCCTGCCAAGAAGTCCCGATTCAATTTCAGCTTTCTACGATTTGGCCGAAAAATTGCCCGATCTAATAATAACCAGACCAGCAGTTTAACGACTCAAAAAAACAATAATCTATCAAGTCTTGAACCCAAAAACATTCAGCAGAAAAAGATTAAGATCCTCAAAGCCGATAAAACAATTAAATCATTGGATCAGCTGGGCGAGAAGGTTAAACAGCTTCACGAAAGTAACGCTCTTATCGGTGAGCAACGGGCATCATTAGCTCAGCAAAGAGCCAAATTGTTAAGCAAGGAGAAAATTCCCCATTATGATGCGGTAGTGGCCGGTGCCGGTCCGACAGGATTGATGGCAGCGGTAGAGCTGGCAAGGAAAGGTCACAAGGTTTGTCTGTGTGAAGGCCGCAATGAAGAGGAGTGGGATATCCGCTCAAGCGTTATGGCTTTAGGGCCAGAAGCAACTTATGCAATTAATCAGATGTTGGACGCTCTGGAAAGCACTCACGGCCCGGGATACGTTTTTTCTCACAGAAAGAAATCGGATATAACGCATCCAAAAAGCCTGGCAAACATTCGGGAACAAGTAAGGCGCAACAGCTATATCAACTTACAGACCGACGTTATCCAGCGTATCTATATAGAATACGCGAAAACAAAATATCCGGATTTGATAGATATCAAGCATCAAGCCAGAGCCGGTTCTTTTAACCCATGGATTCAAACCATGGATTTACAACCATCGGGGCGTATTGCTTTCGATTCAATTATTCATGCCGATGGCGTGCATGGAACATCGCGCCAATCGTTACAAGAATTGGGGGCCAGCCTGGAAAAAATAACGGTCAATACCCCTTTTAGCGGCAGATGCCAATGCGCCTATATCCATCATCCAAGCTGGGCAGAGATCAAAACCGGTGCCCTCCTCAAGGCCAAGGAAAAAATACCTGCTGACCTGCTGCCTGAATTCAAGAAGCTGGGATGGAGCAGCAACTATTACCCTCAGTGCTACATTTTCTTATCCCATGCCAACTCTGAGAAATTGTGGATTTCCGGACAGTGCCCCACAAACCTCAAACCCGAACAACAGCTTGAGTGGAATGCACTGATTTGTGCAGCGACAGTGACTCCGACGAAGCGGGCCTGCTTGATGGCACCAACCTACGTCGATACCGACAGACATACCGCACGAGGGTCAAAAAAGGAGAACTTGAGCCATGCCATTTTCACTGTAGAGAAACAAAAGCTGGCACAACCTTCCGTCGCACTCCCTTTTGGCAAGAGTGAAGCTATTGGTGACGCAAAAGAGACACCCAATTTTTTCTTTGCCGAAGGTTTGAAAAACGCGGATAAGGATGTGAAAGATTTGGCAATTCCATTCACACCCAGAAAAGCCAGCTCATTTCCGCTGAACATACCCTCTTTCATTAAACGAATCATATCTCGTATTTTCTGACCAATTGGATAGGTGCATTGAGTTCTTGGCAGTGGCTTTGTTTTGTTTAAAGTTTCAACAAGGCTCTAAAATTTCCACTGATAATTCAAACGGTTCTTTCCGCCGTCTGAGCCTTGCCTATTCTTGCCTATTCTTGCCTTATTTTGCGAGGTAATCACTTTGATATCCCAACCTACCATTCAGCCAACGGGCACAGCCACCGCTCCCGGGTCCGTAACGGTTCAGCCAGGGGAAGGGGGAAATGGGGGGCTATGGTCAAGGTTTAAGGTCGCCCAGTACGTTTTGATCCCGTTATTGCGCTCTTTGCATCCTGATTATAACCCCCCCGGGTTGCTGCAGTCGGCGCAAGGGGATGAAGGTCCACTGTTCACCATTGGCAGTTCCGATGGGCAGAACAGTAGTTTTTTCCAGGGTGTTGCGCTGGGTGCCCGGCTGGTGTCGCCTTACACAGTGCTGCCAGAGGAGATCAGTACTCTGCTGGAGGGCTTTGTCACCCTTTCCACGGCGGCCCGGCTCAGGAATCTTTTTGGTGGGTCGGCTACCGCTTCGGCACCAGGGCAGAGCCGGGCGGACAGTACGGTGGACGGCTCCCCAACAAACGACAAAGGCAAGAAAAAAAAGAAATCACAGCAAACACCTCAGCCGACCAGCCCACCGGCCACCGCCTCTGCCCGGACTGGCCAGTTGCCAAATACGGCCCTGGCACTTGGGGCTCTGGCCAGCCTTACCGCTGTCGGCGGGTCATCAGCAACAACGCCTGCACACACCAAAACGTTCGCCCCAACCACAGAGCCTCGGGCAGCATGCGCTGATGATGAGTTCCCCTGTGACAACGGCGAATGTATTCATGCCGGTCATCAATGCGATGGGGAGGTCGATTGCGCTGATGGTTCCGATGAGAACTGCACACTGGCTGACTGTGACAGGCTGGAACGTAACTTTTTCTGCGACGATAACAAAAGATGTGTCAGTGCCGATTTGCGATGTGATGGGAAGAAAAATTGCGGCGATGGCTCCGATGAGAACTGCACACAAACTGACTGTGATAAGCTGAACCGTACCTTTTTCTGCGACGACAGCCGCTGTATTAGAACCGGTTGGCTATGTGATGGGGAGGCAGAGTGTGATGATCTCTCCGATGAGAACTGCACACTAGCTGACTGTATTAAGCTGGGACATAACTTTCTCTGCGATGATAACAAAAAATGTGTTAGTGACGCTTTGCAATGTGATGGGGATGCGGAGTGTGAGGATGGCTCCGATGAGAACTGCACACTAGCTGACTGTGATAGGCTGAACCGTACCTTTTTATGCGACGACAGCCGCTGTATTAGCGCCGGTTGGCAATGTGATGGGTATATTGATTGTGATGATGGCTCCGATGAGAACTGCACACTGGCTGACTGTATTGAGCGGGGACATAACTTTCTCTGCGATGATAACGAATGTGTTACCGCTTTGATATGTGATGGTATAGACAATTGCTACGATGGCTCGGATGAGCGGGTGGAGTTATGCAACCTTGTCTCTTCCGGCCTGTCGGGGACCACCATGGCAGTGCCCACCAGTGCGGCACCGCAGGCGACGGTATCAAACCCCGCCATGAACGTTTCCGGCCTGTCGGGGACCAGCATCATGGCACTGCCCAC
>NZ_JBLYZG010000092.1:0-12318 GCF_049310245.1 Endozoicomonas sp. ALB115
AATTAGCCTGGCGACCATAGAAGGTTAGAACCACCTGATCCCATCCCGAACTCAGCAGTGAAATGACCGATCGCCGATGGTAGTGTGGGGTTTCCCCATGTGAGAGTAGGTCATCGCCAGGCACCCAACAGAAAAGCCCGGTTGAGTAATCAACGGGGCTTCTTTTCTATATGCTTAAAATCCTCTTTTTGTTAACGCTGTTTTTGATTGCCTCTCGATAACTGTGCCCGGGTAATGCAGTCTTGTGTAAGATGTTCTTGCGCCAAACTTTGTGGTCTTAGTTCCAGTCGTCATCAGTATCAGCATTAGCATTAGCATCACCATCAGGATTCATTTTTTTTTTAAATTCCTCTATGATTGTGTTAAAGGAATCTGGTGCCTTGGCCTCGCTTTTTTTAGAGTTTGCAGCGGAGCGATCGCTTTTTTTGGCTTCAGGCACTTTTCTTAATTTTTGTAAGTTTTGTTCATTGCGAATTTCGTTTAAAAGTGCAACTCTTCCAGAATCTTGACCTTTAACTCCACTACTGGCTTGCGTGGTTTGACTTCCGGCTGATGGTGCTGGCTGTCGCGGAGGAGGAGGTGGTTTATGTCCACCATCTGTTTGGTCTTTAGCTCCACCACTTTTTATGCTTTTGCCAGAAGGTAGTGGTGGTGGCGGTGGTGGTAATGGTTTACTACCATCAGTTTGCCCTTTAGCACCACCGAATTTTGTGGTCTTGCCAGAAGGTACTGGCGGCGGCGGTGGTGGTGTCGGTACTGATTTACTACCATCGGTTTGGCCTTTAGCTCCACCACTTGTTTTGTTTTCAGAAGATGGTGGTTTTGGTGCTGGCCAGGTTGGGCGATTTGATGTTGGTAGTTTTGGTAGTTTTGGTAGTTTTGGTAGTTTTGGGCGTTTTGGTGGTGTTTGTTCTTCGGGTCGTGGGGGTACTATTGGTGGTAGTTTATTTCCATTGGGTTGTATTTCAGCGTCACTGTTCTCTGTAGTGTTGCTGTTACTGGGTATCGGTGGTAATACTTTTTTGGCTTGTAAGGTCTGTGGCTTTTCAGTAGCTGATTCTTGATGCAGGCCTGAGGTAATGTTTGCGTCAATACTGTCTTGAGGTACTTCAGCATCACTTACTGCTGGAGCTTTGTTACTTGAGTCAGCAGAACTGCTACTCAAAGAGTGATTATTGCTTTCATCCATTTCAGCGTCGGGCTTGGCATCAACACCGATGTGGTCAGTTTTATTGGTTACTGGCTTTGCATGCAACATTCTCAGTTGTTTTGCTGTGTCAAGCTGTTGCGAAGTAACAGTGCCTTGCACTATTTTGGCTTGTCGACGATACCTCTTGGCATTTTTTGTCTCATCCTTCGTGTCTTTTTGATATGCATTTCTGGCCAGCTCACAGGCGGTATGCGCAACAACCAATTGATCATAGGCTTCTTTCTGATCAGAGTTTTCTATTACTGATCCTTGAACATGATTTTTGAGTGTTTTTATTTCCTTTTCAGGCAACCAGCCCTGTTCCTCAGACACAAGTTTTTTAAAGTGACTATCAATGCAAGCATGATTGAAGGATTGTAAAGCCAAATTAGAATTGGTATTTGTTGGATCCAGGCTTTGTAGGCTTTCCCATGGTTTGGTTAATTCTACTCCTCTATAAGCAGTCAGGAATGCTTCAGGATGTGTGATGGCTTCTGGTGTCAGATTCTGTTGGTCTTTAAAATATATTTCGACACTGGAATCAAATTGTTTCAGTCTGGAATTCAATGTTTCATACAGGCTTTTATATTCTTTTTGTAGACTTTTAAATTCATTAAATTTATTAACTTCTCTTTCTTCAATTTTTTGGATTGTAGCTTTTGTTGGTTTTCTTTTGCCTTCTAATAAATTTTCATTAACTGCCGTTGCTTTCGCCTCATTTTTTATGATTTGAGAGGCAGTTGTTAGTTTTTGATTAAGTCTTGTAATTATTTTGGGTATTATTTCACGTTGTTCTTCTAAATCTTTTATTTGTATATCTGTGCTTTTTTTGACTTTATTAACATACTTGTTATATTTTGTATCAGCTTCTTCCAAGAATGGATATATTATTGAATTTCTTACTTCTATAATTTGATCTGATAAATATTTATTCTCTTTCAGATTATTTCTTGTTTTGCACCAAGTCGCTACTTTTTCAACATCTTCGGAAAACATGTCGATCATAGTATCTCTTAGTGCTTTTCTATGCTCTTTGCATAAGTCATAACCAATCGTTTTGGCAGCCTTGTACAGACCTTTTACCACTTCACACTTTTGCTTGGTCAATTCAAGGGTTGGAGTATCTTCTTTACAAGGATCAATGCTTCTGAGGTGATTTGGCATTTTCTCAACAAGTATTGCCATTTGAGCATTAATTTTTTTAATTAGAGGGTCTGTTATTTTGGGTGGCAGGCGATGGTGATCGCCGAGTCTCTTTACTTCCTCGTATAATTGAAGGAGCTTTTCTCCCGAGTTGCAGGATTTGATTTCGTAAGAGAGATATCTCTTAACATCTGATTGAACAAGCTTCTGGAATTTTTTCTGGCTGATAAATTCGCAGTCATTTGGAATTTCGTTAGGAAGCATCAAAATACTATCAATATGATCCGATGTATTTTGAACTTCTTGTGTTAAAAGTTTGACCCGTCTGCTGGTCATGGATTCTTGGAACTTATGCATTTTTTGACTGCGAGCATATTTTTCTGGATTAATTCGCTCTATTTTAAGGTAATTCTCAATCTTTCGTCCCCACTTGGAAACCAGCTTCCCATGACTATCCAATATTTTACTGTCCTTGCCTGATTCAATTCCAACGTACCTTGCTGGTTTTTGGTCAGGTAATTTTATCTGGTTATAGGAGGGGGGTGATATGCGTTGACTGTCCATGTCTGTATCCACAAATTACAAGTTCATTTTTGAATAATAGCGCACCTTAACTGGATCAATATAAGGGCAGCTTTAAATCAAAATAATTTATTATCGAAAGGCTAAGAGTCATATTTTTGGCAGACTTTATTTGATAAATAACTAATTAAATCAGCAGGTATTTCAATTGAATTGAACAAATAAATGTGGGCTAACGTTGAAGATATATATACCAAGAGTTTAGCCATCATGGAAAACCAAATACAAATAACCATAACCTTTCTGATCTATTTTATTGCCATGCTGGGGGTTGGTTATATTGCCTGGCAGAGAACCCAGAACTCCTCTGACTATTTTCTTGGCGGACGCTCACTGGGGCCGTGGTCGGCGGCATTAAGCGCCGGTGCTTCTGATATGAGTGGGTGGCTATTATTGGGCCTGCCAGGGTATGCGTTTGCGGCTGGTTTTGAGGCGATCTGGCTGGGGCTGGGGCTATTGGGAGGAACCTGGTTGAACTGGCTTCTGGTGGCCCGTCGTTTAAGAATATACAGTGCGGTTGCGAATGACTCTTTGACGCTTCCCGAATTTTTTTCCAACCGTTTCTCCGATCTGAAGTATATTCTGCAACCGGTCAGTGCGGGTTTTATCCTGATTTTTTTTCTTTTTTACACCAGTTCAGGATTGGTAGCCGGTGGCAAACTCTTTGAATCTGTTTTTGGCTTCGACTACCAGCTGGCAGTGATTCTTGGCATGTTGAGTGTGGTCTCTTACACCCTGTTTGGTGGTTTCCTGGCGGTCTGCTGGACCGACCTGGTGCAAGGCCTGCTGATGTCGGCAGCACTGCTGATCGTTCCGGTGACCGTGCTGGAAGTCACCGGAGGTGCCGGGCAGGTGATGGCCGACATTAACCAACTGAACCCCCATCTGACCAGCATGTTCACTGATGTTCGGGGGGAAGCGCTTTCTGTGATTACGGTTTTGTCATTATTGAGCTGGGGGCTGGGGTACTTTGGCCAGCCACACATTATGGCGCGTTTTAAAGCGGTGCAGTCCAGTCATCAGCTAACCTTGGCACGGCGTATTGCGGTTTCATGGACTGGAATCTGTATGCTGGGTGCTTTGCTGGTTGGTTTAACCGGAATCATATATACCCAGCGGCAGGGATTGGTATTAGACGACCCGGAAGCTATTTTTATGCTGATGGTGAATACCCTCTTTCACCCGGTCATAGCCGGTATTCTCCTGGCCGCGATTCTGGCCGCTATTATGAGTACCGCAGATTCTCAGTTGCTGGTTTGTTCTACTGCGGTAGCAGAGGATTTTTATCGCAATATGCTGCGTCCCAATGCTACTCAGGCTGAGATGCTGTTGGTTGGCCGTATTGCCGTTGTCGCTATTGCGGTGCTGGCCACGGTGCTGGCACTCAACCCGGACAGTTCGGTGCTGGAGATGGTGTCTTATGCCTGGGCAGGGTTCGGTGCCGCCTTTGGTCCTGCGCTGCTGTTTTCCCTTTACTGGAAGCGGATGAATGGGTTGGGAGCCCTTGCCGGTATTGTTGTGGGAGGCGTAACTGTGGTGGTATGGCGTTCGCTCAGTGGGGGAATTTTTGAAGTTTACGAGATTATTCCCGGTTTTATCGCGGCGTCAGTGGCAATAGTGGTGTTCAGCCTGTTGGGAAAAGCACCTTCTGATGCGGAGTCCGAAACCTTTCAGGAGGTGCAGGCGCTTGTGAAATCACCATCCCCTGACAATAGACAAGCTGGTTGTTGATTAATTATGGCGCGGATAACGCCAGAAGTTAGGGCTGAAAGGCAGTGTCAGGGTGGTATCCACACCGGCAAGAGAAGCTTCCGGATGATATTTGCTCAGATGGTAGCGCACCCGCTGCTCCTGTTGTCTGGAAACATCCACCATAATCAGATGTTTGCCTTTTACCAGATCATCGTGGAATCGGGCCGTTTTGTAATTCTCGCGGGTGATCCCTGCCAATCCACCACTCCAGGCACCAAACATGGTAAAGACACCAGCGACCACCAGAAGGGCGGGTAGCGGGATCTCTATCCCGATTGGGTTCCACCACTCAATCACTGTGGCCGCCAGCAGGCCGACAACACCGCCAATGAGGGCTCCCAGTTCTCCGGAGTGAATGACATCGTTTTCCTGCAGCATATTGGCACTGTGAACCTGCTTGTGATACAGGCCAGCTTCGTTTCGGCTTAAAACATGGAGATGCCAGTTGGTGATGCCATCCCGGTGCAGGTCTTCAGTAATTTTGGTGACGCTGTCCAGAGAGCCGGTCAGGTAGTAAAGACGTTTCATGGTAAACTCCTGCTTTACTGCGCGCAGAATCTAAGAATAGAGTATAGATTATCCGGGAGGCTGCCTGAGAAGAGATCACCTCGCTGCTATTCTTGCCGGGGTGTTATTCCAGGCCTGCCAGAGGCCCACGTTGTTTTAGGTGAGTTGACGATGAAGCAAATAAAAGTTGCAGTCAGAAAGAAAGGATCCCGAAGCGCTCAGGAATTCAGTGAAGCAGATAATGAGCTGAAGCAGACTCTGGAGCGACTGGCAAAAAAGGGACTGAACCCTATGCAGATGTGCCAGAAGCTGATTGAACACGAGGTGAAGCATCCCGGCGGCGGGGACTGGACCTACGACCGGGTCGTTGAAGAGTGTGAGCGGTTGAAAGTGTGATGCCCCGGCAGCGGGTTGGCGAGGTTGCCTGAGCGCAACCTTACCATTTGCCGTTATTTTTTTGTGTCCTTCAGCAGGTTCTGGAAGCGGCGCAGCTTCTCTTCCTGAGTCAGCTGAGGGACTGTTTCCGACGGCTCCTGAATAAGCGGGCTGTAATCCAGCGTTGAAGCGTCCGCTGCTGTTTCCTGAGGTGTTGCGCGTTCCTGAAGCCAGGCATCCATCACATCAAGGGCCTCCAGCAACCCCTGATGTTCATCCGATACAGTCAGGTCCTCAGCATCCGCCAACTGATTTATTTTTTTTACCAGGTTACTGCGAATCTGGAGAATTCGTTCCTCCGAGATCTGCTCCCTGTTCTGTTCCAGCCATTGTCTGGCTGACTCTCCATTGGTGGCCATGGTGAATAGTTACCCGTGCTGATGAAACTGATCAAGGGTTCAGTTCTGCTGAAAGGCATGAATTTCAGCGTTGAAAAAAATGCAATGATAGAAAGTTACGTTGAAAAATTCATCTACTATTACCAACAGTCGGTTATACCCTTAGGGATGCTATGGCTTTTCTCGGTAAATACGATCCAGATACCGGTGGCCAATCTACGTACAATTTCGTTATCTTACGATGTCTTTTTTTAACGATCTTATTGGCAGGATGTCTTGACCAGTGTAATTCAGACTCAGTTGGCATTGATGGTGCAACAGTTGGAAAAGCTGTTATCTCAACCTGTGCCTGAAAAGCGGCTGGTCAGAATTGAGCTCCCTTTCCCGGCCATTCACCTACAGGGCTTTCTGGCGGCACAGGATGGCTGTGAAAAAGCATTCTGGAGAGACCGGGAAGGCGATCATGCTATCGCGGCGCTCGGTTACAGCTGGTCAGAAACATTATCCTGCCGACAGGACCTGGCTTGTGCATTTGCCAGTGCTCACAAAATCCTGAGCCATTTGCCGGCGCATAGGAGCAGTCACTGCCTCTGCTACCTCTCTTTTGCGGATGATGAAGCGTCAATCTGGCCTGCTTTTGGTTATGGCAGGGTCATCCTGCCACTGCTGGAACTGGTTCAGACTCGCAAGGGAACGGTGTTGGGTGTGAACCTCAGGTCTGACAATACTTTGGAATACCATGGCAGTATTCGCAAGGCTCTGGAGATTATCGCAGCACTCAACTACTGCCAGCAGTTACCCGAGGCTGACTTTACGTTTCAGCTCGCAGGTTACCAGCCTGATGCCAATGTCTGGAACCAACTGGTGGACAAGGCCCGGCAGGCGTTTGCATCGGGTGTGCTGGATAAGGTGGTGCTATCCCGGGAAACGTGTCTGAAACTTGAGGGGCATCTCTCCCCATTCTCATTGCTTTACGCATGGCAGCAGGCGAATCCGCATTCCTATCAGTTCCTGTTTCAGGGGCAGGGGCAAACGTTTTTTGGCTGCTCTCCGGAGCGACTGGTGAAGCGACTGGAAAATATTATTTCTACCGAGGCCCTGGCAGGTACCATTGTCCGCGGTCAGAACCTGCTTGAAGATGCTCAGCTGGAAAGCCTGCTGATGAGCGATGGTAAAAATATCCATGAAAACCGTCTGGTTCTGGATGATATCTGCCATAGGCTGCAACCCTTCTGCCAGTCCCTGGAAGCGGATCGCAGCCACTCGATTGTTAAATTGCGCCATATTCAACATTTGCGTTACCAGATTCGTGGTGTACTGAACCACGACGTGAGTGATCAACAGTTACTGGACGTACTTCATCCGACCCCCGCAGTGGGGGGCGCTCCAAGAGGGGATGCATTCTCCTTTATTGCCGCCAACGAACCCTATGCTCGTGGCTTGTATGCCGGTGTGTGTGGGATTGTTGGTGTTCAAAAGAGTGATTTCAGTGTGGCAATTCGCAGCGCCCGTCTGGCTGATAATGCCCTGATGCTTTACTCCGGTGCGGGTATTGTGAAGGACTCGGTGGCCGAAGAAGAGTGGTCCGAGCTGGGCAATAAAATTGCCACGGTACTGGATATTCTTGATCGTCAACAGACCGGTGATATCGCTGTATTGTCGGGTCAGGCAGGGCAGCGTGTTGACAGTAACCATGATTCTTATGGTAGACATTAAGCGCCTACTCCCTAATACAAGAATCAATATAATTAATCATTAGGTAAACCCCCGGCTATGCCGGGGTGACTCGCATAGGTTTTACCGACGCTTCGGTAGCTAACCTCGAAGATTCCACCACGAATCAAGAGGTTTAACTTATGCCAGACTACAAAAGTCTGACTCATACTCGCTGGGATTGTAAATATCATATCGTGTTCATTCCCAAGAAAAGGCAAAAAGTCATCTACGGAAGTTTGAGGAAGTTTCTCGGCTCAATTTTTCATGAGCTTGCCAGGAGAAAAGGCTGTGAAATTGTTGAGGGACACCTGATGAGAGATCATGTCCATATCTGCATAAGCATTCCACCAAAATACTCTGTTTCCAATGTAGTTGGGTATTTAAAAGGTAAATGCGGGATTGCTATAGCAAGGCATTTTAAAGGGCGACAAAGGAATTTTAACGGAGAGAATTTCTGGGCAAGAGGGTACTTTGTGAGTACGGTCGGCTTGGATGAAGAAGTTGTCAGGGAATATATCCGAAATCAAGAAAAGAACGACGAAAACCGGGATCAACTGAAACTGGGTTTTGACTCGCGCCCATGGGCGCAATAATAGCCCTTTGAGGGCGTCCCCTAATAAGCTTCCGGCTATGCCGGAAGTCATTTAACTATTTATAATTGATTGATCTTTAAATGATATTTATGAAGTATTGTTGCAGCAGGGTTTGAGCTTGCCTTTGCCAGCTTTGAGAAGGTCAAACCCTGACTGTCATATCAACACGGAAAGGTAGTTTCACTTTTCTGCCCTCCCCGAACGAGAACCGCGCCTCATCGTTGTATTGCTTAAGGTCAAAGTTCTCTGGTCGTTGGCGGGTGCCGAGGGACGCAGCACACTGCCTAATGTGGTGGTGGATGCCGCCAAGGTTCAAGATTCAGGCTTGTTAAAAGACACCATTATTCTTGATATTCCTGACGAGACCGGCAATTTTGAAACCGTACTGGTGCGCCGTGCCACACAGAAAATTAAAGAGTCCAGCGATGCCTGGGAAGAATACGCCCGCCAGCAAAAAGATACTCATATCGTCAAACCGCTGTTGGTGCTGCAAGTACCTAACACACCCTCCCCAAAAGATATTGGCGAATGGTTGGATACCATTTTCAACCACTGGCCAGGGTTAACCGATGAGGCCATTCGCCATGTGCTCGGGGATCACAGTGCCCAGAACTTTGGCCGGTATCTGGTACACCATATTTCACCGGAACGGGTGCAAGAATCTCAAGAGGTTCGGGTGCTTATCGCCAAAGATGCCATCAGTACCGGTTGGGACTGCCCCAGGGCAGAAGTAATGGTCTCTTTCCGCCCGGCTAAGGATCACACGCATATTACCCAGTTATTAGGGCGAATGGTGCGAACCCCCCTGGCACGAAGAATTCCCGGCCATGACCGACTCAATTCTGTCGACTGCCTGCTGCCACTGTTTGATAAGAAAACCGTGGAGAATGTGGCTGAAGCCCTAATGAGTGGGGTAGATGTTCGAGATGGTGGTGGGTTGGACGGTCGTCGGGTACTGATTAATCCCGTGGAGATGACACCAAACACGGATATTCCTGAGTCGGTATGGGAAAAGTTTCTTTCGCTGCCTTCACAATCTTTGCCCAAACGGGTTGCCAAGCCGGTGAATCGCCTGACTGCATTGGCGCAGGAATTATCAACGGATAACCTTTTACCGGATGCCGGTAAAACCGCCCACGCTGAAATGCATAAGGTTTTGGATGCAGCCCAGGCTCGTTATTCGGATGAAATTAAAACCGCCCGAAAAAATGTGATGACCGTTGAAGGGCAAAGCCTAACCGCAAACTTGCACAGCAAGAAGAAGTCATTCGACCAGTTCTGGGAAGATGCGGATATGCCGGTGATTAACGACGCTTTTCGTCGAGCATCCCGCCTGATCAATGGGGATGTGTCCATCAGTTATGCCCGCTACCTGGCCAACAAATCCGTAGGCAGCCATCACGATCTTGAAGAGGCGATTATTGAAGCACGAGTGGCTATTGCTGCGCTTGGGCTGGTTCCGGAAGTGAAAGCGTATGTGGATGAGGAAGCCAACAAGCTGGCGCAAAAATGGTTTAACGATTACCGGATTGCCATTAAAGATTTGAACGATGACCGGCAGGAAGAGTATCGCCAGATCAAGGAGATGAGTGCCGAACCGGAAGATATTGACCTGAGCAAACCAAAGTCCTGGATGGAAGCCACATCGGTACGGGAAACCGATGGCAGGGAAATTCCCCTGCCCACTTATCAGCACCATTTATTATGCGACAGTGAAAAACAGTTTCCAGCGTACTTGAACGAATGGGAAAAAGACGTGCTAAGCCGTGAAATGGAGCGCGCGGATTTCCAAGCTTGGTATCGTAACCCGTCCCGTACCAGCCAGGATTCTTTGGGCGTGGCGTATCAGGATGGTAAAGCCTTTAAGATCGTTCGTCCTGATTTTATTTTCTTTTCCAAGAAGACAGACGGGAGCATTGTTGCTGATATTGTAGACCCTCATGGAATACATCTCAGTGACGCCCTACCCAAGTTAAAAGGACTGGCACAGTACGCTGAGACCCATGCAATGCATTATCGCCGTATTGAGGCCATTGCCAAGGTAGGAGAAAAACTCCGGCTTCTGGATTTGATGGATAAGAAGGTCAGAGAGGCTGTGGCGCTTGCTTCGGATGCTAAATCGCTTTATGAAGGAATGCATGGTATAGATTATTAAACGACATGAACAGCTCTCCGAAAAAGGGGAGCTGTATCTACTCTTCAGCCCGACCAAGAAAACAAGTGCTGATATCTGAAATAAAAAATACAAAGGAAAATAGAGCATGGCCAACTGTATGATTTGTGGTGATTCCGCTGATAAACCCTATCTACTGACATTTCTTTACCCTGATGAGGGAACTCCTCCCCTTGCTCGAGAATACAGAGCAGCACTATGTCAAGATCAAGAATGTAAGGAGGCAGCACAAAGCAGTGACCACAATCTTCGAGCCCAAACAAGAGCCAGAAAAAAAGGAATTTCTGAGGAGCAGGCCAGAGGGGAATTAAGTAAGCAGTATGTGAACATGCGACTCGAAGCAAGGCCATCTCAAGATCATGAACCATCAGGCCCTGTCTTATAAGTCCTTAGATTATTCTCACTTTCCTGCTATGTGGGAGAGAGAATCACCAATTCCAGACAGGTCAAGGAAGAAAATGCTAAACCAGCTCGAACAATGGATCGAAACGACCCTGACAGAAAGTGCTCCTCAACGCACCCCCTGCACTACGCTATTGCCCTATTTCTCTGGCTTTTACAGCCCGGAGTTACTACAAGAAAGTTACTTTGTCATTGTGGAAAACCTGCCAATACCCGATTTCCCAGAACTGAGAGATCAAGGTCTGGGAGGCTTTCTTGATATGGACATACAGGGCATAACCTACAAAAATACCTACTTTATAAAAAAAGGGTTTGAACAGAAATTGCGGCTCCACTTTCACGAACTGGTGCATGTGTTGCAGTGGCGTTATTTTGGCTCTCGAGAGTTTATTAATCGCTATATTGATGAAATTCAGCAGTTTGGTTATGACAATGCCCCACTTGAGCGCATGGCATACTCACTTGAAGACAAATTCACAACTTCAAACCGACCTTTTGATGTCGAAAAGTATGTATCCATAGCAATACCATTAGTTTAAGAATGGTCAGGGTCATATATAAAAATAAACAGCTAAATCTAATTAAAGTGATCTATTTTTGAACTCTTTTAAAATTAAATTGTGTGAATTAAGAAAAGGATTACCAAATATAAAACACGGAGTAGTTTATGTTATTTTCCTCACTTTTTCTTTGATTTTGGTTACAGGTCAGGTGTCAATCCCTGGCGGTTGAGTGACCAGTGGTGATTTCCCTCTAATAACTAGCCTGTGTAGTACTAGCATTGCTTTTATATTAAATCTCACTTTCCGGGAAATTTTTGCCGAAAAATATTTGAGCTTTGTTATTTGCTGCCATCTGCGGCTGATTAGCCGCTGAGGACTGGACACTTGATTTATGCCATCATACGTTCAGTTGCACCTCCGACCCCTTAACTCTCCCAGAATCAGTGCTGTAGGTAGCTACTGGTTGATTTTGAGGCTGCCTGAAATACAACGGATGTCTAAGTGCGTTCGATAATAAAGGTCTTGTTGATGAGTCCGGATTTTCCCGTCTTAGGGTCTTGTAGCTCTGATAAGTGCAGACTCCATAGGTGATGATGCCTACACCCACCAAAACTGCGGGTAAAACAAACCAACCATAAGCTGAGGATTCGGCTGGGGCTTCAAGTTCAGTATCGGTAGAATTGGTTACAGGGCTGGTTACAGGGTTGGTTACAGGGCTGGTTACAGGGTTGGTTACAGGGTTGGTTACAGGGCTGGTTACAGGGTTGGTTACCCGACTGGTTACAGGACTGGTTACAGGGCTGGTTACAGGACTGGTTACCGGGCTGCATAATTCCGCCCCCTCATCCGAGCCATCACCGCAATCATTATCCCCATTGCACAGATAATTTTCGTGAATACATTTGTTGTTGTCGCAGAGGAAGTCACGCTTTAACTCTTTACATTTGTCCTGTGTGCATAATTCCGCCCCCTCATCCGAGCCATC
>NZ_JBLYZG010000093.1:0-12249 GCF_049310245.1 Endozoicomonas sp. ALB115
CTGAGCAGAACAGCGGTCTGCTTTTTATATTTTCATGAATTAATGAAATATAATTATGGATAGAAGTTCTGCTGGTATCAGTGGTCAATACCCAAGATCAGATAACGGTTACAACCAACCGAATGGCCATGCCCCTTCTTCAAGGCGTGGGCGATATAGACATGCCACAGTCAGACAGCGGGATAGTCCCCCGCGCTCTACCCCGGGATGTAATGAATTTCACCATTCTTCAGGCCCATGCTCTTCTCAATATCTAGTGCGCCGTTCTGTCAACCCGACTCAAGATTTTAATGCCCTCATCAAACCAGAAATAATGGATGATCTGGTGAGTAAATCGGGTCGTTTCGGTCATCGCTATGATGGGAGAAATCACGGGCAATATGCCAGTTCAATTAAAAAATACACGACAACTGCTAAAAGACCGTTAAATCGAGCGGAACAAAGCCAGCTGGTACGCTTGCTGCAAAATTTTACCGCAACACGGAGTTGGAATTGGCAAAGCCTGACGACAACACTTAACTCATTTACTTCAGCGGGTGTTTTTACCCTTCATAAACCCATGGACGAGCGAGTTAAACTTACTCAGGCTATCTTATTGTCAACACTTCTTGATGCAATAATATTCAAGTGCAACCAAAAACCTCCAGCCAGGGATATTGATGCCCGGGGAATTGCCAACCTGCTGTGGGCCATGGCGAAACTGGTAGACAACGGGCAGGAGCAGACACCAGAACTCAAAGAGGCCATGGCCGAGCTGTTTCCCCACGTAAACGCACAGAAAGACCAATTTATTCCGCAGCATAACGCCAACCTGCTGTGGGCCATGGCGAAACTGGTGGACAACGGGCAGGAGCAGACACCAGAGTTCAAAGAGACAGTCGCCTCGCTGTTGCCCCTGGTGAACGCACAGAAAAACCAATTTACTGCCCAGGGGATTGTCAACCTGCTGTGGACCATGGCGAAACTGGTGGACAAAGGGCAGGAACGGACACCGGGACTCAAAGAGGCCGTGGCCGCATTGTTGCCCCACGTGAACGCACAGAAAGCTAACTTTAAACCCCAAGAAATCGCCAACCTGCTGTGGGCCATGGCAAAACTGGTCGGCAGCGGGCAGCAGACATCAGAGCTTACAGAGGCCTTGGCCGCACTATTGCCCCACGTGAACGTACAGAAAGCTCACTTTAAACCCCAGGAAATCGCCAATCTGCTGTGGGCCATGGCAAAACTGGTCGACAGCGGGCAGCAGACATCAGAGCTTACAGAGGCCTTGGCCGCACTATTGCCCCACGTGAACGCACAGAAAGCTCACTTTAACCCCCAGGAAATCACCAATCTGCTGTGGGCCATGGCAAAACTGGTCGATAGCGGGCAGGAGCAGACACCAGAGTTCAAAGAGGCCGTGACCACGCTGTTGCCCCACGTGAATGCAAAGAAAGCTCACTTTAACCCCCAGGAAATCACCAATCTGCTGTGGGCCATGGCGAAACTGGTGGACAACGGGCAGGAGCAAACACCACGGCTCAAAGAGGCCTTGGCCGCGCTGTTGCCCCACGTGAACGCACAGAAAACTCACTTAAAACCACAGGAAATCGCCAACCTGCTGTGGGCCATGGCGAAACTGGTGGACAACGGGCAGGAGCGGACACCCGAGCTCCACGGGGCCGTGGCTGCGCTGTTACCCCGCGTGAATGCACAGAAAGCTAACTTTAAACCACAGGAAATCGCCAACCTGCTGTGGGCCATGGCGAAACTGGTGGACTACGGGCAGGAGCTGACACCAGAGTTCAAAGAGACTGTGGCCGTGCTGTTGCCCCACGTCAACGCACAGAAGGACCAATTTAAAGCTCAGGGCAATGTCAACCTGCTGTGGGCCATGGCGAAACTGGTGGACAACGGACTGGAGCGAACACAAGGGCTCATAGAGACCGTGGCCGAACTGTTATCCCACGTGAACGAACAGAAAGACCAATTTATTCCTCAGCATATTGCCAACCTGCTTTGGGCCATGGCAAAACTGGTGGACAACGGGCAGGAGTGGACACCAGAGCTCAAAGAGGCAGTCGCCGTGCTTTTGCACTACGTGAACGCACAGAAAAACCAATTTAATACCCAGAATGTCGCCAACCTGCTTTGGGCCATGGCAAAACTGGTGGACAACGGAGAGTGGGTGCCAGAGCTTAAAGAAGCTGTGTTCGCACTGTTGCCCCACGTGACCCCACAGAAACACCAATTTACTCCTCAGCATATCGCCAACCTGCTGTGGGCCATGGCAAAACTGGGTGAACTCGTTGAGTTACACGTGGTTACCTCTACGTTCGAATCGCTTGTCTGCCGATTCAGTGACAACCTTAAGTTCTCTCAGCAAGATATTTTTATGTCTCTCTGGGGCGTAATGGTATGCTGTGCCAGGTTGTCTCTAGACTCCAATGCTCATAAAAATAACATGCTTGAAAAGCACATGGTTGACCTGTTTACTCGCCTGGAAAATACATCCCCGGACAATGAAAAGGATCAACGCATCATTGCCATGGCCGCCAGTTGGCTTGGGATAGCGTGTCCGATCATCCCCCATTACCAGACAACCATTTCAAAACATCAAGCCGACTTCCGCGATCAACTCCAATCATGCATGCCCTCTTTGAAGATTGAAGAAGAAAAGTGTCTGAACTCATTGCCACCCGTTGACCTGCTACTGCCAGATCACAACATGGCTATTGAAATTCAGGGACCGTCTCATTACGTAAGTAATGATTTTAAAATCAGGAATGGTTCGACTCTGCTTAAAATTGCACTGATGCAAAAATCAGGATTTGAGGTCATTGAAATCCCGGTTAACCAGCTCAGGAGCCAGGATTCAATGAAACTTTACATTAATCAAATAAAGACCAGAGTGGAAATCCAGCCACAGGGTCATGGCTGTGTATCACTTAACACCGGATGGGCAGATGAGACAAACGTTACCGCCAATAAAGGGAGGCAATCCCTGGATCACTCTTACTTAACCGCCGAAGATAATTCAGAAAAGCAAACAGACAAACCAAAAAACGGAAAAAGGAAAAGAATAAAAAGGCAATAACCGCTTCCCTTTCATCATGGCTCCAGAACCGTGTTCACATTCCAGCAAAATGAACTTCTGAACAGAACAGCAGTCAGTTTTTTATATTTTCATGAATTGATGAAATATAATTATGGATAGAAGTTCTGCCGGTATCAGTGGTCAATACGCAAGATCAGGTAATAATGACAACCAACCGAATGACCATGCCGCTTCCAGGCGTGGGCGATATAAACAAGCCACAGTCAGACAGTGGGATAATACCCCTCGCACAACCCCGGGGCGTAATAAATTTAACCATTCTTCTGCCGCAGGCCCTTCTCAATATCTACTGCGCCGTTCAGTAAACCCTGCTCAAAATTTTCATGCCCTCATCAAACCAGAAATAATGGCTGGTCTGGTGAGGAAATCGGATCGTTTCGGTCATCGCTATGATGGGAGAGATCACGGCCTGTATGCCAGTTCAATTAAAAAATACACGTCAGCGTCTAAAAGGCCTTTAAATCGAGCGGAACAAAGCCAGCTGATGCGTTTGCTGCAAAATTTCACAGCAACCCGGAGCTGGAATTGGCGAAGCCTGACGACAACACTGCACTCATTTACTTCAGCGGGTGTTTTTACCCCACATAAACCCATGGATGAACGTGTTCAGCTCACTCAAGCAGCCTTATTGTCGACGCTACTTGATGCAATAATATTCAAGTGCAAGCAAAAACCTGAAGCCAGTGATATTGGTGCTCAGGAAATCGCTAACCTGCTGTGGGCCATGGCGAAACTGGTGGACAATGGGCAGGAACTAACACCAGGGCTCAACGAGGCCGTGGCCGCAATGTTGCCCTGCGTAAACGCACAGAAAGACCACTTTATTCCTCAGCATATTGTCAACCTGCTGTGGTCCATGGCGAAACTGGTGGACAACGTGCAGGAACTAACACCAGGGCTCAACGAGGCCGTGGCCGCAATGTTGCCCTACGTAAACGCACAGAAAGACCAATTTATTCCTCAGGGTATCGCCAACCTGCTGTGGGCCATGGCGAAAATGGCAGACAACGGGCTGAAGCACACTCCGAGGCTCAAAGAGGCCGTAGCCGCGCTGTTGCCCCACGTGAACACACGGGAAGACCAATTTAATGCCCAGGGTATCGCCAACTTGCTATGGGCCATGGCGAAACTGGTGGACAACGGCCAGGAGCGGACACCAGGGCTCAACGAGGCCGTGGCCGCCCTGTTGCCCCACGTGAACGTACAGAAAAACCAATTTATTCCTCAGCATATCGCCAACCTGCTGTGGGCCATGGCAAAACTGGTGGACAACGAGCAGGGGCTGACTCCAGAGTTCAAAGAGGCCGTGGTCGCGCTGTTGCCCCACGTAAATGCACAGAAAGCCAACTTTAAACGACAGGAAATCGCCAACCTGCTGTCGGCCATGGCAAAACTAGTGGACAGCGGGCTGGAGCAAACACCAGGACTCAAAGAAGCTGTGGCCGCTCTGTTGCCCAACGTGAGCGAACAGAAAGCTAACTTCAATCCACAGGAAAGCACCAACCTTCTGTGGGCCTTGGGGAAACTGGTGGACAACGGGCAGGAACGGACACCCCGTCTGAAAGAGGCCATAGCCGCGCTGTTGCCCTGCGTGCACAGACAGAAAGACCAATTTGTTCCGCGGGGAGTCGCCAACTTGCTCTGGGCCATGGCGAAACTGGTGGACAACAGCCAGGAGCAGACACCAGATTTCAACAAGGCCATGGCCGCACTGTTGCCCCTCGTGAAAGTACAGAAAGCTGACTTTACACCACAGGGAATCGCCAACCTGCTGTGGGCCATGGCGAAACTTTTGTACAACGGGATGGAGCAGACACCTGCGTTCATGGAGGCCGTGGCCGCGCTGCTACCCCACGTGAACGCACAGAAAGGCCAATTTATTCCTCAGCATATCGCCAGCCTGCTGTGGACCATGGCGAAACTGGTGGACAACAGACAGTACCGGACACCAGAGCTGAATGGGGCCGTGGTCGCGCTGTTACCGCTCGTGGACGCACAGAAAGACCAGTTTATTCCTCAGCAAATCGCCAACCTGCTGTGGGCCCTGGCAAAATTGGTGGATAGCGGCCAGGAACAGACACCAGAGTGCAAAGAGGCCGTGGCCGCGCTGTTGCTTCGCGTGAACGCACAGAAAAACCAATTTAATGCCCAGGAAATCGCCAACCTGCTGTGGGCCATGGCGAAACTGGTGGACAACGGGCAGGAACGAACACCCGGGTTCAACGAGGCCGTGGCCGCACTGTTGCCACACGTAAACGCACACAAAGACCAATTTAATGCCCAGGAAATCGCCAACCTGCTGTGGGCCATGGCGAAACTGGTGGACAGCGGGCAGGAGCGGACAGCAGAGCTCAAACAGGCTGTGGCCGTGTTGTTGCCCCACGTAAACGTACAGAAAGACCAATTTATTCCTCAGGCTATCACCAACCTGCTGTGGGCCATGGCGAAAATGGTAGACAACGGGAAGAAGCACACACCAAGGCTCAAAAAGGCCGTGGCCGCACTGTTGCCCCACGTGAACGCACAGAAAGACCAATTTAGTGCCCGGGGTATTGCGATCCTGCTGTGGGCAGTGGCGAAACTGGGTGAGCTCGTTGAGCTGAACCTGGCTACCTCTTCGTTTGAATCACTTTTCTTTAGAATCAGTGAGAACCTTCAGTTTTCTCAGCAAGAGATATTGATGTCTCTCTGGGGAGTCATGGTATGCTGTGCCAGGTTGTCTCTAGATTCCAATACCAATAAAAGTAACGTGTTTGAAAAGCACATGGATGACCTGTTCACTCGCCTGGAAAATACCTCGCCAGACAATGATGAGGAACAATCCATCATTACCATGGCTTCAAGTTGGCTTGGCAGAGCCTGTCCGGTCGTCTGCCATTACCAGACAAACATTTCAAAAACCCAGGTCGGCTTCCGCGATCAACTCCAATCCTCTATTCCATCTTTGAAGATCGAAGAGGAAAAGAGTCTGAACTCATTACCTCCGGTTGACCTGCTACTGCCAGATCACAACATGGTGATTGAAGTTCAGGGTCCCTCTCATTATGTGGGTGGTGATTTCAAAACCAGGAATGGTTCGACTCTGCTTAAAATCGCACTGTTGCAAAAAGCAGGATTTGAGGTCATTGAAATTCCGGTTAACATGCTCTCGAGTCAGGATTTAATGAAACCATACATTGATCAAATAAAGACCAGGATAGGCATCCCGCCACAGGAGCATGGCTTTGTATCACATAAAAGAGCGTGGACAGGTGCTGCATACGTGACTGGTGAAGAACATTTCGCAGAGCAAACCAACCCGGCAAAGAGGAAGAGAACAAGCAGCCAATAATCTCCTTCCTCCCATCATGACTCAAGTAAACTTTTCCGCAAAATGAACTTCTGAACAGAACAGCAGTCTGCTTTTTATATTTTCATGAATTAATGAAATATAATTATGGATAGAAGCTATGCTGGTATCAGTGGTCAATACCCAAGATCAGATAACGGTTACAACCAACCGAATGGCCATGCCCCCTCTTCAAGGCGTGGGCGATATAGACATGCTACAGTCAGACAGCGGGATAGTCACCCCCGCTCTACCCCGAGATGTAACGAATTTCATCATTCTTCTGGCACACGCCCTTCTCAATATTTAATGCACCGTTCAGTAAACTCTGCTCAAGATTTTAATACCCTCATCAAACCAGAAATAATGGATGGTCTGGTGAGTAAATCGGATCGTTTCGGCCATCGCTATGATGGGAGAAATCACGGGCAATATGCAAGTTCAATTAAAAAATACACGACAACTGCTAAAAGACCGCTAAATCGAACAGAACAAAGCCAGCTGATACGTTTTCTGCAAAATTTTACCGCAACACGGAGCTGGAATTGGCGAAGCCTGACGACAACACTGCACTCATTTACTTCAGCGGGTATTTTTGCCATTCATAAACCCATGGATGAGCGTGTTAAGCTTACTCAAGCTTACTTATTGTCAACGCTACTTGATGCAATAATATTTAACTGCAACCAAACACCTGAAGCCAGGGACATTGATGCCCGGGGTATCGCCAACCTGCTGTGGGCCATGGCGAAACTGGTGGACAACGGGCTGGAGCGGACACCAGGGCTCAACGAAGCTGTGGCCGCGCTGTTGCCCCACGTGAATGCACAGAAAGACCAATTTAATGCCCAGGGCAGCGCCAACCTGCTGTGGGCCATGACGAAACTGGTGGACAATGGGCTGGAGCGGGTACCAGGGCTCAAAGAGGCCTTGGCCGGGCTGTTGTCCCACGTGAACGCACAGAAAGACCAATTTAATGCCCAGGGCATCGCCAACCTGCTGTGGGCCATGGCGAAACTGGTGGACAATGGGCAGGAGCGGACACCAGAGCTCAACGAGGCCGTGGCCGCGCTGTTGCCCCACATAAACGCACAGAAAGACCAATTTAATGCCCAGGGCATCGCCAACCTGCTGTGGGCCATGGCGAAGCTTTTGGACAACGGGCTGGAGCGAACACCAGGGCTCAAAGAGGCTGTGGCCGCGCTGTTGCCCCACGTGAACGCACAGAAAGACCAATTTAATGCCCAGGGCATCCCCAACCTGCTGTGGGCCATGGCGAAGCTGATGGACAACGGGCTGGAGCGGACACCAGAGCTCAAAGATGCTGTGGCCGCGCTGTTGCCCCACGTGAATGCACAGAAAGACCAATTTATTCCCCAGCATATCGCCAACCTGCTGTGGGCCATGGCAAAACTGATGGACAACGGCCTGGAGCAGACACCAGAACTCAAAGAGGCCGTGGCGGCGTTGTTGCCCCACGTTAATGCACAAAAAGACCAATTTATTCCTCAGCATATCGCCAACCTGCTGTGGGCTATGGCAAAACTGGTGGACAATGGGCAGGAGCGGACACCAGGGGTCAAAGAAGCCGTGGCGGCGTTGTTGCCCCACGTTAATGCACAAAAAGACCAATTTATTCCTCAGCATATTGCCAACCTGCTGTGGGCCATGGCAAAACTGGTGGACAAAGGGCAGGAGCGGACACCAGAACTCAACGGGGCCGTGGCCGCATTGTTGCCCCACGTTAATGCACAGAAAGCTCACTTTAGACCACAGGAAATCGCCAACCTGCTGTGGGCCATGGCGAAACTGGTGAACAGCGGGCAGGAGCCGACACCAGAGCTCAAAAGGGCCTTGGCCGCGCTGTTGCCCCACGTGAACGCAAAGAAAGCTCACTTTAAACCTCAGGAATTCACCATCCTGCTGTGGGCCATGGCGAAACTGGTGGACAGCGGGCTGGAGCGAACGCCGGAGCTCAAAGATGCCGTGCCCGCGCTGTTGCCCCACGTGAACGCACAGAAAGACCAATTTATTCCCCAGCATATCGCCAACCTGCTGTGGGCAATGGCAAAACTGGTGGACAACAGGTACGAGCAGACACCGGAGTTCAACGAAGCGGTGGCTGCGCTGTTGACCTGCGTGATCGTACAAAAAGTTAACTTTAAACCACAGGAAATCGTCAACCTGCTGTGGGCCATGGCGAAACTGGTGGACAACGGGCAGGAGCAGACACAAGGGCTCAACGAGGCTGTGGTCGCGCTGTTGCCCCTCGTGAACGCACAGAAAGACCAATTTAATGCCCAGGGTATTGCCAACCTGCTCTGGGCCACGGCCAAACTGGGTGAACTCGTTGAGCTGAACGTGGCTACCTCTACGTTCGAATCGCTCGTCTATCGAATCAGTGAGAAGCTTCAGTTTTCTCAGAAAGAAATATCGATGTCTCTCTGGGGATTAATGGTATGCTGTGCCAGGTTGGCTCTGGACTCCAATACTGATGAAAATAATGTGTTTGAAAAGCACATAGATGACCTGTTGACTCGACTGGAAAATACCTCGCCAGATAATGAAGAGGATCAATCCATCATGATCATGGCCGCAAGTTGGCTTGGTAGAACCTGTCCGGTCGCCGGCCATTACCAGACAAACATTTCAAAAACCCAGGTCGACTTCCGCGATCAACTCAAATCATCTATTCCATTTTTGAAGATCGAAGAGGAAAAGAGTCTGAACTCATTACCTCCGGTTGACCTGCTACTGCCAGATCACAACATGGTGATTGAAGTTCAAGGCCCCTCTCATTACGTGGGTGGTAATTTCAATACCAGGAATGGTTCGACTCTGCTTAAAATCGCACTGTTGCAAAAAGCAGGATTTGAGGTTATAGAAATCCCAGCTAACCAGCTTTTGAACAACGATTTAAAACCCTATATTGATCAAATAAAGAGCAGGACAGGCATCCCGCCACACGGTCATGACTCTGTATCATTTAAAAGAAGGTGGGCAGGTACTGCATACGTGACTGGTGAAGAACATTTAGCAGAGCAAACCAACCCGGCAAAGAGGAAGAGAACAAGCAGCCAATAATCGCCTTCCTCCCATCATGACTCAAGTAAACTTTTTTGCAAAATGAACTTCTGAGCAGAACAGCAGTCTGCTTTTTATATTTTCATGAATTAATGAAATATAATTATGGATAGAAGTTCTGCTGGTATCAGTGGTCAATACGCAAGATCAGATAACGGTTACAACCAACCGAGTGGCCATGCCCCTTCTGCAAGGCGTGGGCGATATAGACATGCCACAGTCAGACAGCAGGATACTCACCCCCAATCTACCCCGGGCTGTAATAAATTTCACCCTTCTTCTGGCACACGCCCTTCTCAATATTTAATGCACCGTTCAGTCAACTCTGCTCAAGATTTTAATGCCCTCATCAAACCAGAAATAATGGCTGGTCTAGTGAGGAAATCGGAACGTTTCGGTCATCGCTATGATGGGAGAGATCACGGTCTATATGCCAGTTCACTTAAAAAATACACGTCAGCAGCTAAAAGGCCGTTAAATCGAGCAGAACTAAGCCAGCTGATGCGTTTGCTGCAAAATTTCGCAGCAACACGGAGCTGGAATTGGCGAAGCCTGACGACAACACTTCATTCATTGACTTCAGCGGGTGTTTTTACTCTTCATAAACCCATGGATGCGCGAGTTAAACTTACTCAGGCTAACTTATTGTCAACGCTATTTGATTCAATAATATTTAACTGCAATCAAAAACCTCCACCCAGGGATATTGATGCCCAGGGTGTCGCCAACCTGCTGTGGGCCATGGCGAAACTGGTGGACAGCGGGCAGGAGCTGACACCAGAGCTCAAAGAGGCCGTGGTCGTGTTGTTGCCCCATGTGAACGCACAGAAAAAACAATTTATCCCTCAGGGAATCGCCAACCTGCTGTGGGCCATAGCGAAACTGGTGGACAATGGGCAGGAGCGGACGCCAGAGCTCAACGAGGCCGTGGCTTCGCTGTTGCCCCATGTGAACGCACAGCAAAACCAATTTATTCCTCAGCATATCGCCAACCTGCTGTGGGCCATAGCGAAACTGGTGGACAACGGGCAGGAGCCGACACCAGGGCTCGAAGCGGCATTGGCCGCGCTGTTGCCCCATGTGAACACACAGCAAAACCAATTTATTCCTCAGCAGATCGCCAACCTGCTGTGGGCCATGGCGAAACTGGTGGACAACGGGCAGGAGCAGACACCAGGGCTCAAAGCGGCAGTGGCCGCGCTGTTGCCCCAAGTGAACGCACAGCAAAACCAATTTATTCCTCAGCAAATCGCCAACCTGCTGTGGGCCATGGCGAAACTGGTGGACAACGGGCAGGAGCGTACACCAGAACTCAAAGAGACCGTAGCCGCGCTGTTACCCCGCGTGAACGCACAGAAAGACCAGTTTGATGCCCTGGCTATTGCCAACCTGCTGTGGACCATGGCGAAACTGGTGGACAACGGGCAGAAGCCAACACCAGAGCTCAAAAGGGCCCTGGCCGCGTTGTTGTCCCACGTGAATGCACAGAAAGCTCACTTTCAACCACAGGGTATTGCCAACCTGCTGTGGGCCATGGCGAAACTGGTGGACAAAGGGCTGGAGCAGACACCAGGTCTTAACGAGGCCGTGGCCGTGCTGTTGCCCCAGGTGAACGCACAGAAAGACCAGTTTATTCCTCAGCATATCGCCAACCTGCTGTGGGCCATGGCGAAACTGGTGGACAAAGGGCTGAAGAAAACACCAGAGCTCAAAGATGCTGTGGCTGCGCTGTTGCCCCACGTAAATGCACTAAAAGACCAATTTATTCCCCAGCATATCACCAACCTGCTGTGGGCCATGGCAAAGCTGGTGGACAACAGGTACGAGCAGACACCGGAGCTCAACCAAGCGATGACTGCGCTGTTGACCTGCGTGAACGGACAGAAACACCAGTTTAATACCCTGGCTATTGCCAACCTGCTTTGGGCCATGGCGAAACTGGTGGACAACGGGCAGGAGCCAACACCAGGGCTCAACGAAGCTGTAGTCGCGCTGTTGCCCCTCGTGAACGCACAGAAAGACCAATTTAATGCCCAGAGTATTGCCAACCTGCTGTGGGCCACGGCCAAACTGGGTGAACTCGTTGAACTGAACGTGGCTACCTCTGTGTTCGAATCGCTTGTCTATCGAATCCGTAAGAACCTGCAGTTTTCTCAGGAAGAGATAGCGATGTCTCTCTGGGGAGTCATGGTATACTGTGCCAGGTTGTCTCTGGTCTCCAATGCCAATAACAATAACGTGCTTGAAAAGCACATGGATGACCTGTTGACTCGCCTGGAAAATACCTCGCCAGATAATAAAGAGGATCGATCCATCATGATCATGGCCGCAAGTTGGCTTGGTAGAGCGTGTCCGGTGGTCCGCCATTACCACAAAGCCATTTCAAAAAACCAGGCCGACTTCCGCGATCAACTCCAATCATGCATTCCATCTTTGCGGATCGAAGAAGAAAAGAGCCTGAACTCATTACCTCCGGTTGACCTGCTTCTGCCAGATCACAACATGGTGATTGAAGTTCAGGGCCCCTCTCATTACGTGAATGGTGATTTCAACACCAGGAATGGTTCGACTCTACTGAAAATCGCACTGCTGAAAAAATCAGGATTTGAGGTCATTGAAATCCCGGCCAACATGCTTTGGAATCAGGATTTAATGAAACCCTATATTGATCAAATAAAGACCAGGATAGGCATCCCCCCACAGGAGCATGGCTCTGTATCATTTAATAGAGGGTGGGCAG
>NZ_JBLYZG010000094.1:0-11664 GCF_049310245.1 Endozoicomonas sp. ALB115
GAAAGTTGAGGGTTCTCTTGTGTTTTCAGAAATTATGAGTATGTCAGTTTTCTGGTTGTGGCAGCTGACGTGTATTCATCGGGAGTAGCTGGTATCTAAAGGACTTAGCATCTGTTGTGAACAAACAGATGATTAAGCAACTGCTTAAACTCAACAAGATCGACCTGTCATTGGCTCCAGTGTTTGAGTTTGAATCTATTCAAATGGATTCCATTACTGCTTATGCACAAGCAATTGCTTCTTTGGTTGGTAGTCAAGCGTTGACCCCTGATCCTTCTCTAGAGATGTATTCTCGTAACATGTTGAACATCCCTCAACTGGAAGAAGAAAAACTTGATTTTAGTGGTTCATACGACAATGTTTCTGAATCATATCCTGATCTTGAAGGTAAAGAAGATGAAGTTATTGAAGAATACAAAGAGGACGTTGATTCCTCTTTAGTGGAGCAATATGGCGAACTGCAATCTGGCAACTACTAGGAGTGAAAGATGGATAATTTTTCAGAATTCCTTCCTCAGCTTGTTGAAGCCATGCAGTCAGAAATTACTATTGATATGGTTGAGCAGTTAGCTGAAGACCCAGATTCTGTAGATGATGACTCCTTTGCTGAAACACTTCTTATTGTTGCCGCTTTGTTTCTACTCTATCAAGTCAAGATAAATAAAGAAGCGAAGCGGATTGGTAAATTGAATGGAGTTGCAGTTACCGCTGCTTCTCCTGCAATACTAAGGCAAGCTCAGAAGTGGGTTGAATACTTCCAGACAGTTCATTTAACTGATTCGATTAAGTCGATAAAGAAGGTTAGCACAAAGCTGAAACTTGCTAATGTTTCCACGAGAACTCGTCAACGCATTCTCAAGCAATTTGCTGGTGTGACCAAAAAGAAATCTGACCAGATGTTTAAAGCAATGCAAAAAATGGTGGATGGCGGCAAGACAACCACTGAAATAATTGCTGAGATGAGTCGAAGAAATAAAAGTTTCGTGAATCAACAAACGAACTTGATGCGAACAGTTGAAGGAACTAGAGCCAAAGAGCTTGGTAAGAAGTCAGCTGTACAGAGCATCAAGAAACCAAATCAAACTGTGTGGAAAATATGGGACAGTACACTCGACTCTAAAACTACAGAAACTTGCCAAAATCTTAATGGTGAACGTGTTAAGGGATTGAATGGAGTATTCAGTTCCGGTCAGCAAATGCCACCATCATTTCCACCTGTTCATTATTGTCGTAGTCGGATCATTTATTACCTTCAGAATCCAGACGGCACAGAACAACCAATCAAATTATAGGAGGCCAATAATGGCTGCAAACAGAACTTTTTATATCGTTGTAAATCCGGGAGCAACTGGTCAGACCCTGTCGGGAGAACCACAAGAATACGCAATTTATTACGCGTCTGCCCCAAGTCAAGTGACCATGACGTTTCAAACTGGCGTCACAATAGACCTCGGTGTTCCTCAGAATGGGGCAAAACATGTGCTAATGGGAGAAATCCAAGTTCAGGGAACAACTCCAATCTATCTTATGCCTGTCTATCAACAAGGACACAAAGAAGCAATCATTGCTGCTGGTAAGTGGTCTCTGTCTGATTGATTAAATGGTTCCTCATTTCGATGAGGAACTTTCCACCAATTAAAGAATAAGTGCAAAATACGAGGAAGTTAATGGCAAGGAAGTATGATCTATTCCGAAACAAGGAATACCACGAACAACGAATCTGCGAATTGCAGAAAGAGAAGGAAAAGAATATCGAACTGGATGTTCCTTTCAGAGAATACCTAAACCACTCAATAGATCACTGGATCAATCACCATGAACTAGAAATTGTGGTTATCGAAGAAGTCGGAGAAAAAGAATGAGAGAATTAACTAAGCTGGAACAACTAAAGCGTGATCTGATGTTCCAGAAATCATTAACTGGAGCACATAGAGTTAACAATAGCCAAATTGTTGAAGCGTTGGAATTCCAAATTGCTGTGTTAGAAGGTCGTGCTGAACCAATCCCTGTAAAGAAGTCTGTTTCTGTAGAACAGAAACCAGCTCAAGAAGCAGCTCCTATCAATGCATTCACCCACAAGAACAAACAGGGTGTCAATGCTATGTCTCTTGGGGCTTGGAAACATTGCAGTTGGGCAAAGACTGGTGAGTCAGTGCGACGTTTGATTGCTGGTCGCCTTTTGGCAAGTAAACTGCGTCGAGGTGAAATCGTTTGGACGGATTCCCTTGAGACAGAACAAGATCGTATTAAAGATGAGAAGATCGAACAACTGAACGAGATGGGAATTCATTTCAAGGATGTTGGTAAGATTCTGAAAATCGCAATCGAGCGTGGTGAATTGACAGTTTCTGATAAGGCACTCGCTTATCCTCTTGAAATCGAGGAATCAAAGTTGGCTTGGCTTGGGAAGGAAACCTCTCAGAAAAAGAAACGATTGGTTGAAGCTCTGATCGAACTTGGTTTCGAAAAGAACACAGAAGTTGAATTTGAGAAATGGGAGCTGGCTTAATGTCAGCTCATTGGAGTTGATATTATGAGAACTAAAATCCCAAAACGTCTCTGGGAATTAATAGATAAGATTGCCAGAGACGAACTATCAAAAGAACAGAAGAAACAAGCTGTTCATAAACTGAATAAAGTTCCAAACAAGAAGAAGATCAAGCTTCTAATTGATGTTTATCGCAGAATCATCAAAGCCCAGAAGGAATGTAACTTCACTCGATTCAATCACTGGTGTAGAACATTTGAAGAACTTCCTATTGTCTGGGCAACCGAGAAAACAGAGCATATCTTCACCGATTTCAAGAAAGACATCATGTTATTGGTTCCCCAAGAAGGGATGCAATTCAATGCTCTGTCCATGAACATCCCAGTTTATGAGTTAGGGACAAATCGAGTTCTTCGTGTTAACAACCATTCTAAATGGTTAGGAATGGGCAGTGGAGCAGGAGTTGGTAAAACTTGGACGAATCTAGCCTCTACAATTAAGTTCCTACCAATTAAAAACTATTCTCAGATAATGGTTCGTGCTCAGCACCGAGACCTTTATGGTGCTTCTGGATCAGGTGGGGTCTGGAAAGACGCTTTGAAGCTGTATGAGCCACTAATCAATAGTGGTGATGTTTTCGTTAAGAAAGGTTCTATTGAATATTCTGATGGTTCCACATTTATGTTGGATTACATATCTGAAGATAATATGCTCAGTCATCAGGGCAACGAGTACTCACATGTGCTTGCAGAGGAGATTTGCCAAATTGATAAAGCTCCATTTTTCTATTTGACTTCGAGAAACAGATTCCCATACAGCAATAACGCTGTAGCGAGACAGCTAGCGTTGATCTCTGCTACATGTAACCCAGAACCTCACCACTTCCTGAAAGATATGCTCGAACAAGGTGAATACCTTGCTCCGAACGGAACCATCAGACCTTCAATGGATGGTAAGAAGACATTCTTTGTTGCTACAGGTGAATCGTTTGATTTTGATGAGAAACAAGACGTTCTTCAAGCTCGTCATCCAGAGAAGACTAAGAACGATAGATATAAGAAATCTGCGCTGTCATTTACATTCTTAACAGGTTCCCTAGACGATAACCGTTATCTTGCTGACACAGACTACAGAGATTCATTGAGTGCTCTTCCAATAGAACAACAACAGGCTCTGTTGATGGGTTCATGGAATTTGATCAAAAACGAGAACGCATTGTTTGATTTCGACAACTTCAATCGAAATAGGTTATTTCCCGAAGATGTTCCGCTAAATACCCTTGGTAGAATCATTGTCAGCGTTGATCCTGCTTATACATCCGTACAGACCAACAAGGGTCGTATGCCCGATAGTGCCGGTATAACTCGACTCTAAAGTTTTAGTCTGATTATTGGGTCAAATTTGAGCAGGTCTCACTGCTGCTACTCGGACTTTAGCTGCGCAGAGTCTTCATCGTGGCAACAGGAGGCCTACTGTACCAAGCTTGGTTGCAAAGTAATGTATTGGCAACATTCATGTAACCATGCTCATACGTATTCTTCCCTGCGCTACTCAATTTATTGATCATCTCGATCAAGCTTTACGTCGTGATCCGCAAGCTCAGCGACTGACTATCAAGCAACGCTATTTTCTAGCATTTGTCATTTCGGCAATGATTCTGACGCAGAAGCTCTGTTGGGCAACCATGGAACGTCGAAGCCTTGGCCAATACACATCAGCCGCCTTATGGTGGATGTTTTACCGATCCGAAATTGTCTGGCATCTACTGCTACGCATTAGTGTTCTCGTCATTATTGACCGCTATGGTTTATCAGAGGGAAATCTTCTCATTGACGACACCGGGCGCTCACGATGCAAACGAACCAAAAAGATAGGCAAGACCCACAAGATCAGGGAGAAGAAGACCAGTGGTTATGTCAACGGTCAGGAGCTGGTCTTTCTGGTTTTACAAACTCCGCTGGTGACCATTCCCATTGACTTCCGGTTCTACATGCCCGACCCGAAGATGACCGAATGGCGGAAGAAAAGAGACTTGTTGAAAAAACAGGGAGTTCCTCCAAAGGATCGGCCTCCCAAGCCAAAGCCCAACAGTGAGTACCCAACAAAACAGCTACTGGCACTGGATATGATTCAGGCTTTCCAACGGCACTTTCCTGATATAAACGTCACCGGCATCCTGGCGGATGCTCTCTATGGTGATGCCCATTTTATGGATGGAGCTTCCTCAGTCTTCTCGGGAACACAGGTGGTTAGCCAGCTCCGTTGGAACCAGACGGTGATCTACAAAAACAAAGAAGTTAATTTGAAGACCTATTTTGACAGTTATCTCGGGCCTGGCGTTAAAAAAACGCTGGTCATACGAGGAGGAAAGGAGCAAAAGGTGACGGTATTGTCTGCCCGTCTCAAGGTCAAAGCCCATGGGCAGAAGCGATTTATTATTGCTTTGAAATACGAGGGAGAGGACGACTATCGCTATCTGGCCGCCACGGATGTTTCCTGGCGTCATGATGATATTGCCCGGCTTCACACGCTGAGGTGGTTGATCGAGGTGTTCTTTGAGGACTGGAAACTTCATGAAGGCTGGTGCAACAGAGCCTTGCAGCAAGGCATTGAAGGGTCTGAGCGTGGCGTGATCCTGAGCGTGCTGTGTGACCATATGTTGCTCCTTCATCCTGAACAATCTGCCCGCCTGGAACACAAGCAGCCTGCGCTTACCGTTGGCTGTCTGGTCGAGAAGCTCAGAATCGATGCGTTGCTGGATATCATCCGGACAGTTGTGGAGTCAGAAAATCCTCAGGAGCAGTTCAAGAAGCTGACGGAGTCTCTGGAAGACTACCGGCCAGTGAGAATATCCAGCAAGCATATGGCGGGCAGGGAGCTGGGGAGAATGATGCCAACTGCTTCACTCAAGTATCGTTTGCCTGAATATCAAACACTCGTGCATTAGAAACTTGAGAGTCGAGTGACATCACTCTTTTCAGGTGCCAGCCTCGTAAATTTAAAATCAAGGCTCCTGATAAAAATGGAGTGTTGAGATCAATTGACTACACCCCCGATTTTTTTGTGATCAGTAAAGACTTTATTGGTTTCATTCAGTGCAAGGACTCTGATGAAACAATTATTAAGCTTAGTCAAAAGCATCCAGGACGTTATCAGCTGGAAGATGGCGACTGGATGTATCCTGCCATTGATGAAGTTCTTGAAGGCACTGGTCTTGGTCATAAGTTCTTCATCAGGAACCGTGAGAAAACTATTAGAATTGATAACGCCTGTCATGTTGCTGATTTTATGAGAGGAAGATCATCAGCGGTTGATGAGGAACGACAGGAAGCTGTGCTTAAAACTGTTCGTGAACAGCAAGTGATCTCGGTATCAGATCTTCTGGGTTATCACGATTCAGTTAAGGTTGATGACATTTTATGGATGGTTGGGCAGGGACGATTGCTTGCAGATTTGGATAACGAGCGTTTATCAAGGCCTGCTAAGTGCCATTTGTTTGCTTCTGATGAGGTGAAAAGAAGTTTCATTAACAAGCAAAGGTCGATGGTTGCTTCTGACCTGTTGTTTTCGAATGTCCATGAAATAAAAGTTGGTAACCAATACCGTCATGGTGATAGCTATTGGAGGGTGCTGTCTCTTGATGCCCCCAGCAACTCTGTCATGGTTGAAGTGATTACTGGTAATGATCAGCCTCGTATTGACCACTATTCATATAGCAATTTTACCCTTCAGGTGAAGACCGGAGCCCTGCGCCAGGTGTACGTAATTACCATAGGCGCTATAAAAAGGCACAGATAAGGTTCGGTTGTGGTTATTACGGCCTGTTGGATGATGATGCTGGCAAGGGTAATCGATCGAAGAGGTTTTCTGAGCAGACTGAGGAGCTAATTGAAAAGTATATTGAGACCGAATTCAAAACGCCCACGGTTAAAAATATTAGTGATGTCCATGCGAGCTTTGATGCTGAGTGTGCGGAATTAGGTATTGGTACTGTTTGTCTGGAAACATTCAGGCAGAGAATTCTTGCTCATCAATCGCATAAATTAGCACTGCCTCGTCATGGTTCAAAAGCTGCTAATAATTTGCGGCCGGGTCTGGATCCCTCAATTGATACTTCTGATCCTCATGGTGAGCGGGCATATCAGAGAGCGCATACTGATCATACGTTGATTGACCTGTCTACTTTGAGAGTTCTGAGTGCTGAAGAGGCTAGAGAGCATATCAAAGCAAAGAAAAAAAATGTGAATCGAATCTGGCTTTCATTGATGATTGATGCCTATAGCCGCGCACCACTTGGAGTTTATTTGTCTTTTGATAACCCGTCACGAGCCAGTTTGATGATGGTGGTTAGAGATTGTGTACGACGTAACGGGCGGCTCCCTGAAGAGCTGGTAGTGGATGGTGGGGCTGAGTTTAAAAGTGTGTACTTCCAGAAACTTTGTGCCCGATATGGTGTCACGATCATAGATCGCACAGGTAAGGCGAAAGTCGGTTCGTTGATTGAGCGGATGTTCGGCACTCTTAATACCTCCTTTTTTTATAAAATGGAGGGCAATACACAGAATACCAGAAATATTCGCCAGATGAGCAAAGAGGTTAATCCTTACCGGTTGGCACTTTGGAATATCAAGAGGCTTAAAGAAGCGCTCGAGAGTTTTCTTTTTCAGCTCTATATAAACCAAACTCATAGTGCCATGGGGATTTCTCCAGCCACGGCTCTAAGTGAGAGTATTGAAAAACATGGCGTCAGAGATGTCAGGAATATTGAATACAGTGAGGAATTCCTGGCATTGACACTCATTGAAGACAGTCAGCTGATGCGAAAAATTCTGGTTAGCAGAGGGGTGAAATTTAATAACAAGCTCTTTTCGCATAAGAAGCTTAATGATCCCAAGTGGGTTGGGAAGAGTGTCCCGATCCGTTATGACCCAATGGATAATAGCTATATCGCAGTCTGTTTGGGGGGGGAGTGGATTCTTGCCTGTCGCCGTGAGCAGGAAGATAAATATCACGATGTTTTTTCTCGTGAAGAGATCAGTGCTGCACGCTTTTTTCAGACGAAATCGGCAAATGATGTCGTGGAAAGCCATCAGGCAGCCCAGTCCCTTGTGAATAGCAAGGAAGCTCAGCTGAAGGGGGAGATTGAGCGTGAAGCTGAGGTTGTTGTTCAGACTGAATTAAAACCCTCAAAAGGGTTGTTCAATAAGAAGATGGATCCATCAAGCCATAAACCGGAGAAATTCTAATGGCAAAGAAAGCTGCCTTATCACCTAAGTGTGCTGTCCCTGAAAGTATTCTTGCCAGCGATTCGAAGAGCAGGAAAAGCTACTTCAAAACGGAGGGTATTGTCACTCATCCGCGTTTGACGGAGGTGTCAGAAGCGTTGGACCTGGCTTTGGCGTCTGACGCAAATCAGATCATCCTTATCCCAGGTGCTACCGGGGTCGGTAAATCAATGGTGCATCACAGGAAGTATGAAAAGCTGGAAGCTCATTATGCAACGACCCTGGAGGAGAATTGCCCGGAAATACCGGTATTGTATGAAGAGGTGAGAAGTCCTCGCAGTAAGAAGTTCGAGTGGGGCGCTCTTGCCAGATCGATTCTGATTCAGTGTGTCGATATTGGTATGACCAGACGGAATTTGATGCTGAGTGACAGCTCAAGATTTCCCATTAAAGAAATGCAGAAAGTACTTGCCCGTAAAAACTCGGAGCAGGAGTTGATGAGCGCGATGGAGGAGGCGATTGAGTCTCGCCAGGTGCGCTATTTGTTTGTAGATGAGGCGCACCATTTTCTCATGAGTTGTAGGGATGAGTACCTCATGAATCTCTATATGGAAACCCTGAAGTCCATCTCCAACAAGGGGGAGCTCAAGCTGGTTATGGATGGGAATTATGAATTATTGAGGTTTCTGGAAGGAAGTGGGTAGCTGGCCAGACGAACCAAAGTCATTAATTTCTCACCTTACCTTGCCAGTTCAAGTGGCGATATTGAAGCTTTTGAAGAAGCATTCCTTTCTTTGTTTGCTTTTTATCCGGCGAAATTATCCGACGGTGTTATGGGTAGGCTGGAAGATCTGTTTGTTGGTTCCTGTGGTTGCGTGGGCATATTGAAACAGTGGATGGAGAGAGCGCTCAACCGTGCGCTTAACGACAATAGAGATTATGTCAGCTGGAAAGATTTTGAAGTAGAGCGCTTGGAGCCAATAGCGCTTAAGCGCATTGCCAAAGATATCAGGGCGGGTGAGGCCTTGATTAATTCGGTAAGTATGGATGAGGTCTGGAGTATTCTGATGGGGGAGCCTGAAAAAGAATCGAAATCTGGCTCGACAAAGCCTGGTGAGCGCAAGCCTGGCAGGGATAAGGTAGCGTAAGGAGGTACGTACTTCATGAAGGTTTCGAGTAGTCGTTTAATTCCAGTCAAAGGGATTTCACCAGGAGCGCTTATGGTAGAGGCGCTGAGTAGTCTGATAAACCGGATTTCCTTGAAGAACTTCTGTAGTCCAAGGTTTTTCATCGACTATGTGGTAAATCCTGAAGCTGGTTTTGGGGCTGCCCGAAATTCGTTATTTTCCAAAGATGGGCTTTCGGTGCTGAATAGTTATCGGAATCATGCCAAAAAGTACGGTGAGGCTCTGTCGAGACTTACTGGTATGAAAGGTCTGGAACAACATACGATGATGCCGTTCAGGGGGCTGTTTGATTCAATGGGTAAAGGAGTTATCCGGCAGGAAAAACATTGGTGCCCTGAGTGTTATCTGGATGCTATACGACAATCAACGCCTGTTTATGATCCGCTGGTTTTTTCCCTTATGGAAGTGAAAAGCTGTCCTGTTCATCAGTTGAGGCTCGTAAGTAAATGCCCGGATTGTGGCGCCACCCAGCAGGCGCTTCCTTCATCAAGAAGGGTTGGCTGGTGTACTCAGTGCGGTGGTTTTCTCGGTTATATGGGAGGTGAGGCCAGAGAGGTGACTTCCAGGGAACAATATTTTTATGACCTTTTTGAGTGCCGTCATCAATTGTTGGAGATTGATGTCAGTCAGGAATTTAAGGATGGGGTGATGATGGTTGTCAATCGTTCCGGGTGCGGTGCTGTGACAAAGTTGACCGAAGCCGTGTGCTTCTCTGATAGAACGATTTCGCAATGGGTGTCTGGTCGTTATCGACCAACGCTTACCAGCTTTCTTGATTTTTGCCTGGCAGTGAATGTTTTGCCGTCACAGTTATTGGTGAATCACCAGGATATTGCACCGAAGCTGACAGAGGCCAGATTAACTGTTCGAAAAGTGTTTAACTCGTCACTGGAGATGGAGGAGATTGAAAAACGACTGCAGACCTATGCTTTATCAGAAAAAATTACTCCATTGCCGGAAATTGCCAGCAAGCTGAAGGCGGGTGTTAGTTTTCTTTCTTATCACTTTCCTGAATTGACTCGTGCTGTGGTGCAAAAAAATCAAAGTTTGCGAAAGGTGGTGAGTGATAACCGATACCATCAATTTACTGACCAGATATCGAAGATCATTGTAGATCTCGAGAAGGAAGGAGTTGTGCCCAGTTATAACAAAGTCAGGTGTCGTATGGTTGAGTATCATGGATTTCGGTACAAAGATTTCACTCGATTATGGGGGCGGGCCATGAAGGAGTGGCAGGCCAGCTAAGACTCATATCTCGTCACTGAACGTTTCTATTCTACCTCCCGATTTTAAAAAAAATCTCATTAAGCGCTCAGATTAGAGTGCTTTTTTTGTGTGCCCAAAATTTACTCAAGTGCTTGGATGAAATTAATAATGAAAAATCCAACATAAATATCGCGAAAGTTCCCAGTATAAAGTTTCGGAAAGTGCAGAAAACAGAAGATGAAAGTTCAAACTCACAAGCATAAAGTTGCCGAAAGTTCAAAGAATCAAGAAGTAGATTTGGTGGTTACCACCATAAAGACGAAAGATGGGGGGGTTATGCTAAAAGTCACATACTGGTGTCCGTGATCACAAAAAGTGTCCGCCTGTTTTTCAAAATAGTGTCCGGAATGCCCTGTGAGTCAGGCATTCTAACACCATTTTTTTCATAAATAGTGTCCGCTTCCTCTATTTTTGTCAGGGTATATGTCCGGAAAGTTTTCGATAAACGTGTCTGATAATATTTCAACAAAGGTGTCCGGTTTTTATCAATGACAGACGTTAAGCATATTTCATTCTGTGGTAATTCTTTTATTTGATGTAATATCAATATGTTATAGTGTGTGGTTGTGAGGTTTTCCTGAATATTGTTGCGGCCTTGCGGTAATCTGGCAGTAAATATCATTAGGAATACTCATTTCCAGGGAATGATTTATATTCAGGCTAAAGACTGATGAGCCATAAAAACGCAGATACCGTTGTTGTCCTGGATTTTGAGACAACCGGATTGTCGCCCAATATGGGTGACAGAGCCATAGAGATCGGTGCAGTTTTGATCGAACATGGCAGGATAACTGACCGTTTTCAGCAGCTAATGAACCCGGGTTTTCTGATTAATGGCTTTATTTCCAGTTATACCGGTATATCCAATGCCATGTTGAAATCCGCGCCGGATTGTTTATCGGTGACCCGGGAGTTTGCCAGCTTTGTGGGTAAACATAACCTGGTGGCTCATACGCATCGTTTGACAAAAAGTTTCTGGATAATGAGATGGTGCTGGCAGGCTCTGCATATTCCGGTGCCTTTGCCTGCTCAATGCTGGCAGCGCGGAGACTATACCAGAACGCTCCCGACCATAAACTGGGAACATTGGTGCGATATAAGCGACTACCGACTGATGGTGTTTTTCACCGGGCACTGGCCGATGCAGAAATGACCGCCCATCTCTGGTTACGTATGCTGGAAGACTTGGGGGAGCAATATCAACTTTTTGACGTACCGTTTAACCTGATGCAGAAACTGGGGCGTACGGCAAAAGGTTCGGTGCATGCGTTTCTGCAAAAGCAGGTTCGGACCGAGCCTGCCTGAGTGCGCTATCCCGGTTCCTGACCCTGGTATTCATTGATGACCTGCTGAAACCAGCTATCAATCACTCCCCTGGCTTCATTTGAGGCAGTTTTGTTACAGGGGTAGTGGCACTGTCCAAACTGACCACCTCTGCTGTTCAAATGTGACCCACCCTGCTGTTTTTGTGTGACCACCCCGCTGTTCATAGTCCAGT